>DASZFN010000142.1:0-1892 GCA_035939715.1 Gemmataceae bacterium
TGAGTCCGCCCTCGAAGCCGTAGTCGCCGCTCAGCGTTAGACTCAGTGGGGGACCTAATTTCACGAGCGCGGGTTGGAGTTCGTCCCAGCTCCGATCCAAATTACAAACGGGCGTAACCGCTCTTCCTCTTATTGGCAACCGATTGACTCGGCGAGAGTTGCGTCAACCGGTGGGTGGTTAAGTGGGCCTCCTGAGGCTAGACATTCTGAAGCAGCTGCAATGTAACCAGCATGCAGCCACGTCTATCCTCAAATGCACGGAGGCCCGCGATGAGCATGACAGATCAACGGGACGTTCTCAAGAGCGAAAAGCTGATGCAGCAGGCGGCGGCGATCCTGGAGTTCGTGCGGCTGGCCGCCAAGGACGGCCAGGCCATTCACGAGGTCGAGCGCGGGTTGTGGCAGCGGTTGCGGCAAATGGGGCATGAATGCCTGGCGCAGTTCCTGCATCTGCAGGGCGACGGCGACCTGGGGGAAACGGTGACCTTGCCCACGGGTGAGCCCTGTCGCCGGCTCCCGGACTTGCACGAGCGCCGTTACGTGTCCCTCTTCGGCGAGTTTCGCCTGCGGCGGGTCGTCTACGGCAGCCGCGAAGGCCAGACACTCGCTTTCGTGCCGCTGGACAATCGCCTGCAATTGCCGGAAAGCGTCTTTTCCTACGTGTTGCAGGATTGGGACCAGTCGTTGTGCGTGGAGCAGGCCTTCCAACAGGCCAGCGCTACCATGTGGCGCATCCTCGACTTGAAGCAGTCGGTGGACAGCCTGGAACACATGAACCAGGAGATGGCCACGGAGGTCACGACGTTTATGCTCAACCGGCCGCAGCCGGAGCAGGAAGGAGAGGTCGTGGTGGCCAGCGCCGACGGCAAGGGCATCGTGATGCGGCGGCAGGCCGACGATCCGCCGCCCAAGGCGCACCGGACCAAGGGAGACAAGGCGAGCCAAAAGCGCATGGCCACGGTGGCAACGGTGTACACGGTGGACCGCTACCGGCGCACGCCCGAGGAGGTAGTGGCGGCGCTGTTCCGCGACGCGCCGGCCCCCGACCGGCCGCGGCCGCAACACAAGGAAGTGTGGGCCAGCTTGCCGCGCGATGAGCAGCCGGGTTCGGGGACCGAGGCGGCGTTCGCTTGGATGGTGGGCGAATTGTTCCTGCGCGGGCGGGCCGCGGACAAGCCCTTGGTCTTCGTGAGCGACGGCCAAGAATCGCTGTGGGATGCCCGGCAGGAGTGGCTGCCCGCGCGGGCGGTGAACATCCTGGATTTGCTGCACGTCACGCCGCGGTTGTGGAAGGCGGCCCAGGTGTTTCATCGGGAAGGCAGCCAAGCAGCCGAGGATTTTGTGCGGGAACGTGTCTTGCGCGTGTTGCAAGGCAAGGCGGCCGGCGTCATCCGCGGGTTGCGGGAGATGGCCACCAAGCACGGCTTGCGCGGCGGGCCGAAGAAAACCATCGCCACCGTGTGCAACTACCTGAAAGCCAACCTGGAACGGATGCACTACGATGCGTACCTCCAGGCGGGCTACCCGATCGCCAGCGGCGCGGTGGAAGGAGCCTGCCGTCACTTGGTCAAAGACCGCATGGAGCGCGCCGGCATGCACTGGACGATCCCGGGTGCCCAAGCCATGCTCGACGTACGCAGCATCTACGTCAGCGGTCTTTGGGAAGAATATCAGGAGTACCGCATCCATCGCGAAACCGAACGGCTTTACCCGCACCGCAACCTCGTCGTGGAATATACGATGGCCGCGTAGCAGAGCGGGAGGCCGGTTACGCCCGTTTGATTTTCCGACAGTTCGACCATGAATCGAGCAAGTCGCTCTCGACGATCTGAGTCCCTGGGGACCATAGCCTCGATGGCGTTAATCACGGAGAAGGGCAGGGCTAGTTTGCC
>DASZFN010000143.1:0-1930 GCA_035939715.1 Gemmataceae bacterium
TCGGGCGGCGCCGCCGCAGTTGCCGGAGTGCTCATGTTGGTTCGCCCCTTGTGTCCCTTTGACTACAGGACTGTGCAGGATTGTAACCCGACGCGCCAGCAAGGGGCCCTCGCTCGCGCGTCGGGTTACAATGGCTACTTAATTCAGCATGTCAAAAGATCACCGGCTTGCCAAGCTTGCGGCGTAAAACGGTGAACTGGCCGGCGTGCATGAGGGTGTGATTAGAATGCAAGAGCAACATGGTGCCGAGCGTCGGCGCCATCTTCGCAACGGATCCCGTGGTTGGCTTGTCCAGATCGGCATCCGAAAGTTTTGCCAGCGTTGCCAGCGTGGCTTCGCGCACCTTGTTGAAGAGCGCCAGGTATTCCGCCTTAGTGGCGAAACCCTTGGCTGGCTCCATGGCCGCCATGTTCTTACCGTGCTGGTCGGCCCAACCCGCGGGAAGTTCCGGGTAAGCACTGCCGGGGATATTCGAGGAAACGGAGCCGCGTTCGGAGTTGATCAAGTGTCCGAGTTGCCAGGCGATATGGTTCGCGCCCGGCACGGGTCTCACCAGCAGATCGGCGTCGGACAGGTCGCTCAGAAACATGCCGAGCATCTGTTGCGTCGACGTGAGCGCGGTCTTGATGGCGTCCTTGGCGTTCATGAGAAGATCCCTTTCAGTAGGAGAAACAAAGCGCAGCCAGTCCCGCTGACTCGGCTGCCGCTGGATGCGAATGCCATTCTATAGATGGAGTCAATCTCTTGAAGGCTTGAGCCGGCTCCCCGAGCGCGGTAAAAGGATGCAACAGGCAAGAGGGAGTTCTCGATTCAAGCAAGGAGCGGAAGAGCCGTGGCCGAAGCACTGCGCTGTGTCGATCCGGAGAGCGTCATCACCGGCTGGGATTTCAGCACGGGCGCGGTGAAGTGTCTGGCCTTCGACCTGGGGGGCAAGACCCTGACGGAAGTGCGCCTGCCCACGGACCTGTGGACGGAGGGTGGCGTCTCCGAGTTAAATTTGCTTCAGCTCGAAGGGCAGGCGCGGGCCTCGACCCGGGCCATGGCGTCGCGGCTGCGCGAACTTGGACGCCTGCAACACTGGGCCGCGGGCGGCGTGTCCGCCACGCATCACACCGCCGGACGCATTGATGCCGACCGGCTGCAGGTGCGGCGGGCCATCTGCTGGAACGATCATTCCCTGGCCGAGTATCACGCCCGCGGCCTCGAACGGCTTGGCGGCCAGGGCCGCGTCAAGGAGCTTATCGGCGGCCCGTGGGCAATCCGCTATTCATTGAGCCATCTGGTCAAGGACGAGAGCTGTCTACCGGCCGCCGACTGGCGACGCACGCGGCGCATGCTGCCGCACGGTGCACTGGCTGCAGGCTACCTCACCGAGAATTTCGACGTCGTCAGCGTTTCTGCCGCCGCCAGCACAGGCATCATGGACCTGCGGAGCAGGCAATGGCGGCGCGAGATGCTCGACGCCCTGGAAAGCAAGGAGTATCGCGACCTGGCCTGGCAACAATTGCCGCGCATTGTGGAGGCCAACGAGCCGATTGGCGCTGTGTCCCTGTCCGTGGCTCAAGAATGCGGCATCCAGCCGCAGCAGCGCCCGCTGATTTTCCCGACCTCCGACGATCAACAAGCAGGGCTGGTCGGCGGCGGCGCCGTGGAAGCCGGCCAGGTGGCTGTGATCCTCGGCAATTCCGCGGTGGTCAATTCCTCATCCAGCCAGTTGCCCCGGGTCGGTAACCTGGACGCCATGTGCTTGAACTGGGGACCGTTCCTGTGGATGCGCTGTTACAACAACGGGGCGCAATTCCTCGATCGCGTCGTCGGCGAGCGGCCCGACTGGGACGCCTTGGAGACGCACGCGCGAGCCTGTGCGCCTGGAGCGTCCGGTTACGCGGTGCTGCCGTTCGCGTATCCGGAGCCGTCGCTCGGCGTGACG
>DASZFN010000144.1:0-3179 GCA_035939715.1 Gemmataceae bacterium
CAGTGTGGCATTCAGTCCAAGCGGCAAACGCCTGGCTTCCGGCAGCGAGGACGGCACCGTAAAGATCTGGGACGGCTCGACCGGCAAACAGGTGATCTCTCTCGAGGGACATGACGGTCCTGTCATGTCCGTGACATTCAGTCACGACGGCCGGCGCATCGCTTCGGGGAGCGGGGACAGCACGATAAAGACCTGGGACAGCGCGACCGGCAAAGAGTTGGTGCGCCCCCTCAAGGGGCATGTCGGTACGGTCTGGAGCGTGGCGTTCAGCCCGGACGACCAGCGCCTGGCATCGGTGAGTTTTGGTATGAAGATCTCAGACAGTGCAACCGGCAAAGAGTTGTTCTCGGTCAAGGACCCCGCGCAAATCTGGAGCGTGGCATTCAGCCCGGATGGCCAGCGCCTGGCGCTGGGGAGCCGGGAAGGCTCCGTCCGCCTCTATGAGGCCAGCATCCCTTCCGAAGTCCAGGACCTTCGCGCGGCTTATCAATTGGTAACCGATCTCTTCCACGTGAAAGGTCTCCGCGCCGACGTGCTGGAATGGCTGCGAACGGTGCCGGGCATGATTCCATCTCGGCGGCAAGAGGCGCTCGCTGCCGCCCAAACTTATCCCGAGAGTTCGTCGGCACTCAACGAACTCGCCAGGCAGCTGGTAATGCTTCCCGATCGCGAACTATCCAGCTATCGCAAGGCCCTGCGCTATAGCGAGGAAGCATGTCAGCTTGCTCCCAAGAACGGCCTGTATCTGAATACGTTAGGCGTGGCCCATTATCGCGTCGGCAACTACGACAAGGCGCTGGAGACGCTCCGGAGCTCCGATCGGATCAACAACAGCCTGAGGCAGGGCTCAACCCCCGCGGACCTCGCCTTCCTCGCCATGACGCAGCATCACCTCGGCCACGACCAGGAAGCCCAAGCCTTGCTCCAGCGCCTGCGGGAGCGCATGAAAGCTTCCCCCCTCCTCCCCGCCGAAATCTTCAAGCCGGTCACGATGTTCCATCAGGTGCGGGAGCGCATGAAGGTGCCGCGTTTCGTCTCGCCCGATTTCTTCGTGCCGGTCACGATGCTGCAACGCCTCGGAGAGCGCGTGACGGTTCCCCGCGGGGCGCAAAATGCCGAAGCGCAGGGCTTCCTGCGCGAGGCAGAAGCCCTGCTGGCCAAAGCGAAAGCCCCCGGTGGCAAATAAGAGCGTTCGCAACCACGGCGGGCTTACGCCGCGCCGTTCGCCATGGCATTATTACAGCAGTTCTGTCACGGGTTCGCGGTCTTCCAGGATGTACATTGGCCGGCCGGTTTGGTCGGGGAAAGTCATGGCGGGGTCGATGCCGACGGCGCGGTAAAGCGTGCTCACCACCTGGGAGACGGTACAACGGCGGTCGCGCGGATATTCGCCGCGTGCGCTGGACGAGCCGATGGCCTGGCCCATGCGCAAGCCGCCGCCCGCCACGAGTGCCGACATGACCGGCGACCAGTGATCGCGGCCGCCCTGGCTGTTGTTGATCCGCGGCGTCCGGCCGAACTCGCCCCACATCACCGTCACCACATCTTGATCCATGCCGCGATCGCACAGATCCTGGATCAGGTTCGACACGCCACGGTCCACCTCGGGAAGCTGCCGGCGGAGCGTCGTGAAGTTCTGGCCGTGCGTGTCCCAGCCGCCGATGGAAAGCGTTACGCAGCCGGCCCCCGCCTCGACCAGCCGGCGGGCGGTCAGGAATTGTTCCACACCGCGATAACGGTCGCGGACGCGCGGGTCTTCGCGCGTCAGGTCGAGGGCGCGGCGAACGGCTCCGGAAGCAACCATGTCGAAGGCACGCGTGGTAAACGCATCGAGCCCGCGCATGGTGCCCGTGCTGTCGATGTCCCGGCGGACATTATCGAATGCCTGGAGCAAGTTGCGCCGGTCTCCCACACGCTCGGGCGTGACGCCGCCGGCCAGGCGTAAGTTATTCAATCCCGGACCGCTGGGCGTAAACGCTCGATGCGCCACACCCAGGAAGCCGGGTTCGTTGCCGATGCTCATGCCCCGAAGACTGATGAACGGCGGCACGTCATTGCTGTTGCCGCGCAGCCGCGACATCACCGCGCCGAACGAAGGGTGATGCGCTTGCCGATTGACATTCTCGCTGAATCCCGTCATGACCGCCGAATCGGAGTGCTCATCGAAGGACACGATCGAGCGGACGACGGCGAGCTTGTCGAACATCCGCGCCTGCCTGGGAAAGTGCTCGCAGATCTGGACACCTGGGACGTTGGTCGCGATCGGCCGGAACTCGCCGCGATACTCGACGGGAGCTTCCGGCTTGAGATCGTACATGTCCATGTGCGATGGACCGCCCGGCAAGTAAATCATGATGGCGGCCTTGTTGGACGTCGGCCGCCCGGCGGTGGTGCTGGCCGCGGACCGCATCCGCAGCATATCGGCCAGGGTCAAACCGGCACCGAACGCGCCGATCCGCAGGAAATTCCGGCGGCTGATGCCGTCGCAGAAACGTTGTCTGGCTCCCCAGAGTGTCAGCATGTGAGCCGCCCCTTGCGAAAGACAGGCGATCCTTGAGCGACAGTCCTGATCGTACCTTGGAAGCTTCTGGCCAGCAATGGCCGTTTTAATTATTGGCGTCTCACGACGAAACCATTTCCTTGACGAGCGCCGCCACCTGGTCGCCGATACAGAGCGACGCCGTCGCAGCGGGTGAAGGAGCGTTCAAGACGTGGATCGCGCGATCCTGACGTACGATGCGAAAGTCATCCACGATGGCGCCGTCGTTGAGCACCGCCTGCGCCCGCACGCCGGAACCGCCCGCTAGCAGGTGGTCGGCCGTAATCTCCGGGACCAAACGCTGGAGCGCCCGGACAAACGCGGGCTTGCTCAGCGAGCGAACCATCTCGCCGGCAGCCGTCCGCCAGTATTTGCCTGCCAGGCGCCAGAAGCCGGGAAACGCTAGCGTTTCCAGCAAGTCGCGCAAGCGGACCTGGGACCAACGATACCCCTCGCGCTGGAAGGCCAGCACGGCGTTGGGCCCGGCTTCGACGCCGCCATGCACCGTACGGGTGAAATGCACTCCGAGAAATGGAAATCGTGGGTCCGGGACCGGGTAGATGAGTCCCCTGACCAGGTGCCGCTGGCTGGGCACCAGCAGGTAATATTCGCCACGAAACGGCACGATCTGAGCGTCCGG
>DASZFN010000145.1:0-3126 GCA_035939715.1 Gemmataceae bacterium
CGACGAGTCAATCCGACCGGCATTATCCCAAAGGGAACACCGGTCGAATACGGACAGCCGCACGACCGCGCACGCTTGGCGGCGTAACCGCACAAGCACCTGGCTAAAGTTCCATGCGTGAAACTTGCGGACGCTTCTCAAATTTGCCGTCTTTGGCAGATCAGTCGTAGTCGTCGCATCGAGTTCTCTCCATCAGGCACCTCGCTCGGATGGACTGACTTGAACGATGAGGGGAGGCCGGTTGCGCGGGGCAACCGGCCAAACACCGACGCCGTAATTTCCCCTGCGGTGCCGGAGATGGTGGGCTGTCTACGCTATCGCTTGAACTTGGTGGCGGTCGATTCGACCGCCGCGCCGAACGCCTTGCTGCGCCCATCCTGGCGCCGCGAGCAACGCTGCCCGTAACCCAAAGCCTGCCGTCGGACGCAAGCGCTCGCAGTCTCGACTGGTTCACGTTTTTTCTTGCGGATATCCAGACGGGCTTTGGCCCGTTCGTGGCGATCTATCTCACCGCCCATGCATGGACGCAGTTCGATATTGGTCTCGTTCTCACCGCGGGAGGGTTGGTCGCCCTGGCGGGCCAGATGCCCGGCGGTGTGCTGGTGGATGCGGTACGCTCGGCCCGCCTCCTCGGCGGGCTCGCCGTTGCGGCGATTTGCCTGAGCGCTCTTGCCATTGCGATTTGGCCAATTTTTCCGGTGGTCCTTGCTTCCCGCGTTCTGCATGCATCGGCGAGCTGCGTCATCGGGCCGATTGTTGCAGCCATCAGCCTCGGTCTGGTCGGGCACGCAGCCTTGGGCGCGCGCCTCGGGCGCAATGCGCGGTTTGCCTCCATCGGCAATGGCGTTGCCGCTGCCGGGATGGGCCTTTGCGGGCTGCTTGTGTCCAATCAGGCCGTCTTCTTCTTGACTGCGCTGCTCGTTGCGCCGGCTCTCGTCGCGCTTGTCCGCATCCGTCCCCATGACATCACGGCTCTCAAGCCTGATGTCATCGAGCAGGGCCGGCCCGGAATGGGCTCCATTCTGAGGACCCGGCGTTTGCTCCTCTTTGCAGCCTGCGTTTTGCTGTTCCAGGTGGCGAACGCGGCCATGCTGCCGCTCATGGGCAGCATGTTGACCATGCGATCGAGCGAATGGGCCTCCACCTGGATCGGAGCGTGTATTGTTGTACCGCAGCTCGTGGTGGCGGCGTTTGCTCCCAGCGTGGGACGCCTCGCCGACTCCTGGGGACGACGCCCTTTGCTGTACTTGTGCTTTGCAGCGCTGGCAGCACGCGGCGCGATGTTTGCGCTTGTGGCCAGCCCATACCTGATTGTCACCGTGCAGGTGCTCGACGGTATCTCAGCCGCGGTTCTGGGGGTCACCATTCCACTCATCGTTGCTGACATTACGCGGGGCACCGGCCGCTTCAACCTTGGACTGGGGATTGTCGGGAGCGCAGTGGGAATTGGCGCAGCCCTGAGCACCAGCCTCGCGGGCTACGTCGTTGATCATTTTGGCAGCAGCGTTGCCTTCCTGGGGCTTTCATGCATTGCACTTTGCGGCGCCGCACCGGTCTGGCTGCTGCCGGAAACACGCCCGCAACCGACCGCAGCAGCAACATCCGCCCAGTCCGATAGGCAGTCCTTTGCGATTGGGCGGGGTTGAAGCGCGGCCCCAAACCTTGCGCTCGCCTGGAACTCAAGACGTCCAAAGGGCGCGCTAAACCCAAAGTGGGTGTACCTCGACCCTGTGGGGCCGCCCATCGGCTGAAATTTTCCGGTGCAATCCAGGTTCCATTGAAACCGCCGCCTGTCCTCGTGCGTTGGATGCAGTGCATCCTGTCTCGGGGAGCTTTCGTCCAAATGGATCTATGCCGGTTTGCCACCCGTCCCCTGGCCTTTCTTGGCCATTACGTCGTGGCACGGCCGGTGGCCCACGCGACGATTGTGGGGACTGTCGCCGCTGCCGTGACCTGCTCGGTAGGAGCCCAATACGGCATCAAGCTCCTGGTCGATGCGCTAAGCAGAGGAGCCGGTGGACCGGCCGCCGCAGCATATGCCTGGTGGGCCTTCATCATCCTGGTCGCTCTCATCGCCGCGGATAATTTTCTCTGGCGGGTGGCGAGTTGGATTGCCAGCTCGGCTTTTGTCGGGGTGACCGGGGACCTGCGCCGGGATCTGTTTCGGCATCTTACCAGCCACGCCCCAAGCTACTTTGCCGACCGCATGCCGGGGACTTTGACGAGCCGGATCACTGCCACTTCGAATGCGGTCTTTACGCTCGAGAACATGTTCGTCTGGAACGTGATGCCCCCATGCGCGGCTACTGTGGTGGCCATCATCTTCATCGCGAGCGTGAGCCTGGCGATGGCTGGTGCGTTGACGGTGCTCGCCGGCGTCTTGGTGATCATGCTCTTTCGCCTTGCTGCTGCCGGCAGGCCGCTGCATCACGATTTTGCAGAAAAAGCCGCTGCCGTCGACGGCGAGATGGTCGACGTCATCTCCAACATTTCGCTAGTCTGGTCGTTTTGCGGGCTGGGCCGCGAGCATGGCCGCATCGACGGCAGCATTTCGCGAGAAATGGCCGCGCGGCGGCGCAGCCTCAGGTATCTTGAAAAGCTGAGGCTGCTGCACGCGGGGGTGACGGTAGTGCTCACAATTGCGCTCCTGGCCTGGGCCCTCGTGCTTTGGCAGAACGGTGTAGGCACTTCGGGTGACGTCGTCCTGGTGTGCACGCTCGGCCTTTCCATCCTGCACGCGACCCGCGATTTGGCAGTAGCCCTTGTGGACGTGACGCAGCATGTGGCGCGGCTTTCGGAGGCGCTTTCCACCCTACTAGTTCCGCATCGGCTGCGCGACCGCGCGGAGGCAAGATCGCTGGTGCGAGCGCGTACCGACGTCGCTTTCCAGAACGTCTCGTTCACCTATCCGGACAGCCGACGAGTGTTCACGGACTTCAGCTTGCGTGTTGAGGCGGGACAGCGCGTAGGCTTGGTCGGCCCGTCCGGTTGCGGCAAGTCCACCCTTTTCTTGCTGCTGCAACGGTTTTACGACGTTCAGGGTGGGCGGATCAGGATTGGCGGCGAAGATATCTCGGAAGTGGCACAGGAGAGCTTGCGGGCAGCCATTGCCGTCGTACCTCAGGA
>DASZFN010000146.1:0-2546 GCA_035939715.1 Gemmataceae bacterium
GGCGCCGGAGCAGGCCGCCGACGCGCGGCAAGCCGATATCCGCGCCGATATCTATAGCCTCGGCTGCACGCTGTACGATTTGCTCACCGGCCAGCCGCCGTTCCCGGAAGGGACGATCATCCAGAAGGTCATGGCGCACCATGAGCGCCTGCCGCGGCCGCTGGCCGATTTTCGTGCCGATGTTCCCCGCGAGCTGGCCGCCGTGCTGGCCCGGATGATGGCGAAGAACTCGGCCGAACGCTATCAAACGCCCATCGAGGTTGTCCGGGCGCTGGCGGCGTTTGTCAAGCCGGCGGCTGCTCCCGGGAAAGAGGCGCCGCCGGAAGTGCCCGTCAGCGCTGCCGACAGTGCCCGAACCAGGACCGCAAAGGCGGCGAGCCCAGCCGCCTCGCCTTCCATGGAAAAAGAGCTGATTGCCATCGCCAAAGAGGAGAGCCGTCGTCCCAGGCCCATCGCAGCGCGGCGGCCGGCCAAGCGACGGCGGCAACCATGGTATCTCAAGAAGCCCGTATGGCTGGCCGGCGCGGCCGCGGGTTTCCTTTTGATTATCCTGGCTGTTCTGGTTTGGGCCGGCCGCCGCACGCCGCCCGCGCCGCCAAAAGCAACGCTAACGCTGCAAGCCGAAGCGAACAACGCCGCAGTCCTCGTCATCGAGGATGGGCAGCGCGTGGGCCGGCTTGACCCCATTCTCATCCCCAGCATCGAACTGGAGACCGGTCGCCGCTATCACCTGGAGCTGGAAGGCGCCCCGGACGGCGTCACGCTTTCCCGGAAAACCGTAACGCTCTTGCCGGGAGACGCCGTGGTCGTGAAGACGCAGCGCGCGCCGCCGCCGCCGGTCGATGATACAGCCAGGCTGGCCAAGAACGCGGAGGCGATTCGTCCCCGCCAAGAAGCACCGCCAGCCCGTGAGCCCACGGAAGAACAAAAGTTCGAAGGGCACAAGGCCCACGTTAGCGGGGGCATATTTTGCAACGACGGCCGCCAGGTCTTGACCTGGAGCGCGGAGACGCTGCACCTGTTTGATGCCACGAATGCTAAACTGCTGCGCACCTTCGAAGGACATTCCGGTGAAGTGCTGAGCGCCGCTTTCTATCCTGACGGCAAGCATTTCTTGTCCTGTAGTTTCGACGGCACGGTGCGCTTGTGGGACATCCAGGCGCCGAAACCGCTGGCCATGCTGCCTGGTCCGAATTTCGGCCGGCTGCGCTGCGTCGCCCTATCGCCCGACGGCCTGCTTGCGGCGGCGGCCGGCGAAGGCCAGGACGACCGCATCATGCTGTGGAACGCCGCGACCTTGGCGCCACTCGGCACCTTGAACGCGCATAAAGAGGGCGTGGTCCGCATCGCCTTTTCGCCGCCCAACGGCCGATACCTTTATTCCGCTTCCTGGGACGGTACCCTGGGCGTCTGGGATGTGCCGCAATTGAAGCAGGTCAAGGCGATCGAGCACAACTCATCCGTGCAAAGCCTGGCCGTTTCCCGGGATGGCCGTTTCCTTCTGTCCGGCACGCGCGGCGGCGTGCTGCGTCTGTGGAACACATCATCGGGTGAAAAAGTTCACGAGTCGGAGCCGCTAGGCTGTATTATCGACGGCATCGCCTTTTCGCCGAACGGGCAGCACGCGCTCCTGGTCGGCGGCGGCACCGGATCGCCGACCGGATGGGTCCCGGGCGAATTTGGCCTGATGCGCTACTGGGACCTGCGCGACTGGAAGGAAGTATGGAGACATGACCTTGATACGGGGCCCATTTTCGGCGTCTCCCTGTCAGAGGACGGGCAGCACGCGCTCACGAGTCATTGGGACCATGTGGCGCGCCTCTGGAAATTGCCCGAGCCGGGCAAAAGTACAAGTCCGTCCGGCACCGTGCACCTCGCAAACGGGAACCTCCTGATCGAGAGCGAAGAACCATCCGTCGCCGTGGTCGTGAAACGCGACGGCAAGATCGTCTCCGGTCCCACGACCGAGCGTACGATCGCGCTGCGGCCGGGCGACTACGAGATCGATTGGGCTGAGCCGCAGGGATTGCTGCGGTTCTCCACGCAAAAGTTCGAATTAACTCCTGGCGCTCAGAAGGTCATCCATATTCGCCGGGTTCAGCTTGCCTGGCCGGGCCGTACACCGGCGCCGGATCTCGGCGGCATCAAGCCCCTTTTCGAGGACAACTTCAGCAATCCCAAGAGCGGCTTTGGCGTAAAAAAATCGCAACCCGACAAAAATCTCACCATGACGCTGGGCTATGCCAGGGACCATTATGCGATGGACTTCCGCATGCGTGTGCCGGCGCCCGGCGCCTACGTTTACTATGTGTCGGTCCCGCTTGGCGCCGTGAAGGATTTCGCTTGCGAGGTGGTCGGGCGCGTGTCGAGCACAGCCACGGGCGATTGGGCGCTGCGTTTCGGCAACGAGCAACAAAAACGGGGCATCGAAATCGCCCTGGGAAGCAGAAGACAACTGGCCGTTTGGCCGACGAACTTCCAGATCGATCCACAAAAGAAGCCGCTGGTCGGACCGCTGCAGACGCCTCTTCTCAAAGCCGGAAATC
>DASZFN010000147.1:0-7229 GCA_035939715.1 Gemmataceae bacterium
CGTCGAGGACTTCGTCATCGAGCAGCTTCGTGCCTTGGCCGCGGACCCCGCGGCTTGGAACAGAGCGCTGGGTTCAACCTTGGCTCAACAGCACTTGCTGCTAGCCGACAAGGAAGGCGAAGCACGCACGCTGGACCAGGAGTTGGCGCGTCTGCGAACCGCCCATCGCAAGGCCAGCCCGGCCCAACGGGTCGCCCTGCAGGCACCCAAGCGCCGCGCCAAGGAGCGGCGAGCCACGCTGCGTCAGGAAATCAGCGCACTCCAAAACGGGCCTGGCAGCGATAGCGACCGTGTGCAAGCGCTGGCTGTTCTGGGGAACAAGGTGGCCACACCGGAACAAGGACAAATCGTGCTGCGGCTGGTCCAGCGCGTCGATTACGACGGCAGGCAGGGCAAGCTGACCATTGTCTTGCGCCAACACGAAACCGGGACGCCGAGTGGGTTATCCGCGTAATACCACGGGGAAAGGACAAGCGATGACTACTCCCTACACGATTGAATGTACGGTGCAGTTTGGCCGTCCGGGACGGGGCGGCGCTTGGCGTAGTCCGGATCAGCCGCCGGCGCAGCCCATGCCGTTTACAGGTCGCATCCCGCGTCTGGCGCGGCTGATGGCCTTGGCGCTCCGTTTTGAGAAGCTGTTAGCCACAGCCGTGGTCAAGGACTTCCAGACCTTGGCTCGGCTGGGACACGTCAGCCCGGCTCGGATCAGTCAGATCGCAAGTCTGCTACATCTGGCACCCGATATCCAGGAGGCGCTCCTGTTCCGCACTCGTCCAGCGCGTGGCCGGGATAGCCTGGACCTGGGCAAGCTGCTACCGCTCACGAAGGTGTGGGACTGGGGGAAGCAACGGCGTATGTGGCGTGGCTTACTGGGCGAGGAGGTCGACGTGGTCGCGTCACGGCGCCAACGTGGCGTTCTGTTGGCCACACATTTTGGTAATTTTGTGACAGATGACGTCTGCCGGACATCGCAGCCGGCTTAGGCACTTTCAGGGATTTCGTATCAAATTCTCGGGGTACCGAACCGGATACGAAACTACAACAATCTGGTTAAGTGTCGAAAACCCAGGAAAAACCGGGCTCCGGCGCGAGGTCAATTAACAGGAGTGTTGCGATTTAGCGTCCTGTTCGGGGAGCTGGTTGTTCGACAGCGAAATCTCTAGCCCCGAGTTAACTCGTCTCGCCACGTTTGAGTACGCTGATTTCCTGGCGCAGAGTGGCTCGCCGCTCCTTGGCCCGGCGCTTGGGCGCCGCCCATGATTACCGGTCCAGCCAGTCCTTGGCCTCGTCGTTGTATTTCAGAAGCATCTCACGCCCCGTCTCGGTAAGGAAACTGAAGTAAGGCTGGGGATTCATGTGGCAAAGCCGGATGGCGCGGGCGAAGAACGCGTCCACGTCGCCGATGCCCATTTGATACTCCGGAACCGGGCGGGCGATCTTCATATTCTGGATGACACGTCCCCTGCCGAAACCAAAGCCGATGCTCGCTCCCTTGGCGAGCAGATGATCGGGATAGCGGATCTTTTCGAACTTATCGAGTTCCGCGACCATCGGATCGAACTCGGTGAGGTCCTCGGAAGGGAACAGCGCCTTGAAGGCTGTCCAGCACTTCGGCAACCAGTGGCCAAACTGCTTGTTGTCTTTCAAGTCCGCAAGAGGCTGAGCTTCCCGCGTCTTTCCTCCCGCAATCAGGCGAGCGGCCAAGTCCATTACCTCCCGCTCGATCAGGCTCAGCACTTCGGGAGTATCGTCCACCTGCCAGTATTCGACCTTCTCGGTCCATGCTGGAAATCGCTCTTGCAGCAAGGGTAGGTGTTCGTCGTGCTTAAGAGCGACGATCCAATCCGCTTGTTCGAGGTCATCCATTGTCACTTGTGCAGGAGAGCGAGCAAAGTCATCGGCGGCATTCAGCCCCATAGCTTCCAAGGCGTTAATGGCAGACACCGCCATCGGGCCGATATTATTGACGCCCCGCTCCAGAGCGAGGCCCTTGGAAGACGCTTTCCAGGGAAGGGCTTGCCATGCGACGGGTCCGAAGAAGCCGTGCGACCAGCTCACGCATCAAGTGAACAGCCTGCTCAAATTCGGCCCCGAACCTACCGCTAAGCAGAAGGTACTCACCAGGGGCGTCGATAAATGGACAGCCTGGTGGGACGACAATGATCCGCAGCTCCTCAAGCTGGTCAGCGCCAGTCGCTTGGCGGACGAGAAGAATGTGGCGGTCCCTCCCGCTGAGAAGAAGCCGGCAACTTCGATTGCATCGGGACAATCACAGGATCCAGAACAGGCGGCCCAGGCCAAGCTGAAGCTGGCCCAAATGTTGTCCAAGGACGGGCTGGAGCAAAAGGCCCGCACGCATTACGAAGAGATCATCCGGCAATATCCGAAAACCAGGGCCGCTCTGCAAGCACGCAAACTGCTGGACATGAACAAGCCGAAGAATCCTGCATCCGCGGATGCCGGAAAGAAGTGAGACCTGCCGTCAAGGCGGTCAAATGAAGGCGCCTAACCATCTCGTCCGGGTCAATCAGTTGTTGTCCAACCCTTGATGGTCGCGCTCGCAGTGAAAAGCATCAGGTGTTCCTGCATTGCGGCGTCAAGGCGGAGTCGCTCGATCGCGAGCAGCGCGTGATTCACGGGGCGGACGGCAAGGTGGACGAGCCTTACGATGTGCTCGTGCTGGCGACCGGCTCGCGTCCCTATGTGCCGCCGCTGCCCGGCACGCAACAACAAGGCGTCTTTGTCTTCCGCACCCTCGACGACTGCGCGGCCATCAGCGCCTACGCCCAGAAGTGCGCCCGCGCCGTGGTTCTTGGCGGCGGCCTGCTGGGACTGGAAGCGGCGCGCGGCCTGCTCAGCCACGGCCTGGAGGTCACGGTCGTCGAGTCTGCTCCGCACCTCATGGTCCAGCAACTCGACGCCCGGCAGCCGGATGCCACACGCGCTAGCGCGCTTCCCGTGCCGGTAAATCTCAGCAGTGAAGTGGTAGGCCGTGACGCGCCGGAACTTACCGGTGATTCCCGGGTTGCGGGTCTGCAGTTCAGCCAGCGACCCTTCAAAGAAGTTGGCGACGTAGCGGCCGCGGCCGGCCAGGCGACGGCGGCAACCGTGGTATCTCAAAAAGCCCGTATGGCTGGCAGGCGCGGCCGCGGGCTTCCTCTTGATTATCCTGGCCGTTGTTGTTTTAGGCGGCCGCCGCACGCCGCCCGCGCCGCCAAAAGCAACGCTAACGCTGCAAGCTGAAGCGAACAACGCCGCCGTCCTCGTCATCGAGGATGGGCAGCGCGTGGCCCGGCTTGACCCCATTCTCGTCCCCAGCATCGAACTGGAGACCGGTCGCCGCTATCACCTGGAGCTGGAAGGCGCCCCGCACGGAGTCACGCTTTCCCGGAAAACCTTAACGCTCTTGCCGGGAGATGCCGTGGTCGTGAAGACGCAGCGCGCGCCGCCGCCCGTCGATGATACAGCCAGGCTGGCCAGGAACTCGGAGGCGATTCGTCCCCGGCCAGAAGCACCGCCGGCCCGTGAGCCAACGGAAGAGCTGAAGTTCGAAGGGCACAAGGCCCACCTTGGCGGCGGCGTATTTTGCAACGACGGCCGCCAGGTTTTGACCTGGAGCGCGGAGACATTGCACTTGTTTGACACCACGAATGGCAAACTGCTGCGCACCTTCGAGGGACATTCCGGTGAAGTGCTGAGCGCCGCTTTCTATCCTGACGGCAAGCATTTCCTGTCCTGTAGTTTCGACGGCACGGTGCGCTTGTGGGACATCCAGGCGCCCAAACCTCTGGCCATGCTGCCCGGTCCGAATTTGGGCCGGCTGCGCTGCATTGCCCTGTCGCCCGACGGCCTGCTCGCGGCGGCGGCCGGCGAAGGCCAGGACGACCGCATCATGCTGTGGAACGCCGCGACGCTGGCGCCCCTCGGCGCCTTGAGCGGGCATAAAGAGGGCGTGGTCCGCATCGCCTTTTCGCCGCCCAACGGCCGATACCTTTACTCCGCTTCCTGGGACGGCACCCTGGGCGTCTGGGATGTGGCGCAATTGAAGCAGGTCAAGGCGATCGAGCACAACTCATCCGTGCAAAGCCTGGCCGTTTCCCGGGATGGCCGTTTCCTTCTGTCCGGCACCCGCGGCGGCGTGCCGCGTCTGTGGAACACGTCATCGGGTGAAAAAGTTCACGAGTCGGAGCCGCTAGGCTGTATTATCGACGGCATTGCCTTTTCGCCGAACGGGCAGCACGCGCTCCTGATCGGCGGCGGCACTGGTTCGCCGAGCGGCTGGGTCCCCGGCGAATTTGGCCTGATGCGCTACTGGGACCTGCGCGACTGGAAGGAAATATGAGACATGACCTTGATACGGGGCCCATTTTGGGGGTCTCCCTGTCTGAGGACGGGCACCATGCGCTCACGAGTCATTGGGACTATGCCGCGCGCCTTTGGAAATTGCCCGAGCCGGGCCAGGGTGCAAGTCCGTCCGGCGTTTTGCCGATCGCAAACGGGAAGCTCCTGATCGAAAGTGAAGAGCCGTCGGTGGCCGTGGTCGTGAAACGCGACGGCAAGATCGTCTCCGGTCCCACGACCGAGCGTACGATCACGCTGCGCCCGGGCGACTACGAGATCGATTGGGCCGAGCCGCAGGGATTACTGCGGTTCTCCACGCAAAAGTTCGAACTACCTCCTGGCGCTCAGAAGGTCATCCATATTCGCCGGGTTCAGCTCGCCTGGCCGGGCCGTACGCCGGCGCCGGATCTCGGCGGCATCAAGCCCCTTTTCGAGGACAACTTCAGCAATCCCAAGAGCGGCTTTGGCGTAAAAAAATCGCAACCCGACAAAAATCTCGCCATGACGCTGGGCTATGCCAGGGACCATTATGCGATGGACTTCCGCATGCGTGTGCCGGCGCCCGGCGCCTACGTTTACTACGTGTCGGTCCCGCTTGGCGCCGTGAAGGATTTCGCTTGCGAGGTGGTCGGGCGCGTGTCGAGCACAGCCACGGGCGATTGGGCGCTGCGTTTCGGCAACGAGCAACAAAAGCGGGGCATCGAAATCGCCCTGGGAAGCAGAAGACAACTGGCCGTTTGGCCGACGAACTTCCAGATCGATCCACAAAAGAAGCCGCTGGTCGGACCGCTGCAGACGCCTCTTCTCAAAGCCGGAAATCAATTCAATACCCTGCTGCTCATCGTGCGTGGCCGGCTTCTGGAAGTCTACGTGAACGGCGTGGCCGTCTGTGATCCAATCAGCCTCGACCAGGATTACACACCGGCCAACCTGTTCCTGGCTACCGAAGGATCCGGCTCGGCCCTGCACGCCGAGTTTCAGCGGGTCACCGTATGGCCGGCCGCCAGGATACCGACCGCTTTGGCTCGCGGGGCGGTTCCTAAATGAACGGAGCTACCGTCCAGCGCACGCCGCTGTGTGCCACTGCTTGCTTGCGCATCAAGCTCTCGACATACAACCGAGGTCGGGCTGGACGAGCAAGCAGTGGCACACCCGCGCAGAAACGGGAATGCACCCTATTCAACTCGTGGGACGTACTTTCATGAGTTTACAACTTATCATTATCGCCGGCCCCGATCAGGGCCGTGCCTTCACCTTGCAAGCCGGCCCCAACCTCATGCTGGGCCGCGGGAGTTCTTCGCTTTACCGGCTCACCGACGCACGCGCGTCGCGCTCCCATTGCCAGATCGTTCTGGACGGCGATCAAGCGACGATCATCGACAACGACAGCAGCAGCGGCACGTTCATCAATGGCGTGAAGGTCGAGCGCCGGCTGCTGAAACTCGGCGACGTCATTCAGGTCGGCGCTACGCAACTGCGCCTGGCCATGGGCGACTTCCCGCTCGATATCGCGCTGGCCGCTCTTGAGCCTGCCTCCAGGGCTGCCGCGACCCCGGCGCCGCCGCAGGTCGACAAGCTGGCAGCGCTCTCCGGCCAGGTGCTCGGCCACTATGATGTTGGCCCGGTGATTGGCCAGGGTTCGACGGGCATGGTCTTCCACGCCACCGATACCAAGGATCAAACGTCCGTTGCCCTCAAAGTGCTCCTCCCCGAGATTTCAAAAAATGAAGAAGAGATGCAACGCTTTGTCCGCGCCATGAAAACGGTGCTGCCGCTCCGCCATCCCAATCTTGTCACGCTGTACGCGGCGGGGAAGACGGGCGGCTATTGCTGGATGGCCATGGAATATGTTGCCGGGGAGGTCATGACCGGGGTCATCGAACGCATCGGCGTGGCCGGCATGCTGGACTGGCGTTACGCCTTCAAGGTGGCGCTGCACATCGGCAGGGCCCTGTCCTACGCGCACGCCAGGCAAATCCTGCACCGCAACGTCACGCCGCGCAACGTCCTGCTGCAAGCGACCGACAAGGTGGTCAAGCTCGGCGACCTGATGATTGCCAAGGCGCTCGGCGGCACCATGACCGAGCAAATCACTCGTCCCGGTCAGCTCGTGGGCGACGTGGTCTACATGTCCCCGGAGCGAACCCGCGGCCTGAGCGAAGTGGATGGTCGTTCCGATATCTACGGACTCGGCGCGACTGTGTACGCGCTCCTTACCGGCCGGCCTCCGTTTGCAGGCAACACGCTGGTAGAACAAATCACCCGCATTCGCCAAACGCCGCCGGTCGCGCCGACCAAGTATCAGATGTCTATCCCGCCGGCCTTCGAAGGCACCGTGCTGAAAATGCTCGCCAAGCGTCCAGAAGACCGCTATGCCACGGCCGATAAGCTTGTCGTAGAACTGGAGCGGATCGGCAAGGCGCATGCCGCAAATGCTTGATCGTTGGGGAGCTTCACTGCCGAGCGCATGCCGCGCCTGCCAAAATGACTTTGCCACTTTGCCAATGAGTTTGCCACGGTTGGCAAACTCAGTTGTCGCTGTAAGCGCGCGCAGCAATGGAAGTTGAGTCTGAAATGAAATTGAGTTTGCCAGTTTGCCAGGCAGAACCATGCTTTATCAGATGGTTTCATCCTGTTCTGCGGTCCTTTCTTCTCATCCAGATAAAATACTCGGTGCTTAACCAACACGCTGCCCCGGTTGTTGCCGATGGCCAACGAAAAAGGCTGGACCGGGAAAATATGAAGGATACAAGCGATGGCACTTACCGCTGAAGGGCAACAACTTCGTGCCCGTTTCTTCGAGGTCTTGCGGGAAGCGACCTTGCCACTCCAGCCTGGTCCAGACTGTAGCAACTGGTCAATTGGGATGCCGGAACCGACCTTGT
>DASZFN010000148.1:0-2454 GCA_035939715.1 Gemmataceae bacterium
AACCGAGGTGATATTTTACGGATCTCTTATTTGCAAGTCAGCGTTGCGGAAAACCACGCGCTGCGCAAGAAAATGGCGGCAAGAAAAATGGCGCAGTGTAGGGGACATCGTCCTTTATCGGTCGCTGCCGTTCTCGGCACGAAGCAACACCGTTTGATACGGAGCCGTTTCGTGAAGCTCACCTGGCAGACAAGTGAAATGGTCAGTTGCCTGCACGCCGCTGAGGCCTGGCTGCGCTCGCCGGCGAACGTGGATGCCGCGTTGGCCGGTGCCTTGACGGCCCCGGTGACGGCCCTGATGCAGACCTTGCTGGAACAGGGAGTCGCGCCCGATGCGTTTTGGGCGCATGTCGTGCCGCTGTCCGCCAGCATCCAGGGTTCGCAGGAGCTGACGCAGGTCACGTTGACCAAGGTGATGGGCCGTGCCGATGCACTGCCGCGCGTGGCCCGGATTTGCGGCGTGCTCCAGGACGTGAAGGCGGCTTTCACGAAGGTAATCCCGCATGCGCAGGAAGAGATCGCTGCGGCGGCGCGGGATCTGCGGCAGCGCTGGAGTTATCAGGGGGAGGGGCTGCTGGGCGGGGTGCTGCGCTGGACTGAGCCGGGGTTGCTGGTTGAAGAGGCGGCAGTGCTCATGGTTGCATCCGGTGCTCGGCGGCGGGGGAACGGAGCACCTGCCTTACAACTCGGTGCGCCTGGAGGCCGTCGGCGTCGATCCAGTTGCCGAGCTGCCGGAGATCCTGCGCCTGGCCTGGCTGCTGTCCAGTTTGAATCTCGACCTGCCCCGCTATTCCGAGCATTTGCGTCCCGGGCGCCTGACTCAGATCGCCGGCCTGGCCATGATCCCGGTGGTGTTATCGGCGGCGGCGGAGATCGGGCTGGATGGCGCGCTCGAGGCGAAGCTGCCTCAAACCCTCGCGCTGTGGATGGGCATGGCGGAAAATGGCGCGGCCGGTATTCTCAGCGCCTGGTGGGACTCGTATCGCACGCGGCGTCCGGCCTGGGCGACCGCGCTGCAAGCCCTGGATCAGTTGCTTCCCTCGGCTTGATCAGGAGGGGGGCATTGCGGAGGTGTATGCCCAGGAGTTAGAATCCCCACCATTCCTTGCGTGCATGTAAGACTGGGGGGCGGCAGAATGAAGTATTACTTACGCTGGATAATTCTCGGCGCACTCTTGATACTCCCGGCTTGCAAGGGCGGGGACAGCGATCCGCCGGGCATGTCGGGCAAGGCGAGTCTTTCGTCGCGGTACGAAGCGGCCAAGGCGATCACCAACACGGCCCAGAGGGATCAATCGCTGTCGGTCGTGGCGGGGGACGCTGCCCGGGAGGGCGATGCGACGGTCGTGAAGAAGTGTATCCAGTCCATCACCGCTTCAGCCGCCAAAGATGACGCCGCCTTCACGAGCGCCGTCGTGCTTGCCAAGGCCGAAAAGGGCCAGGAAGCCACGGAAGTGGCCCGGATGATCACCAACACCGCCCAGCGCGATGAGGCGTTAGCGAAAATCGCCAAAGGTGACTGACGCCGATCTGTGCCCGGGTCACCTTCATCTCAGCGCATGGCGTCCCTGGGCGGTACGACAGCCAGGCGGCGGACGTGCCCCGGTTGACGACGATTAGCCGCTAAAAGCCCATCTCCCTGACCATATTTTTTACGAATTGCCTTGCCTGCTGGAACAAGCTCGGCTCGGAGTATTGTTTATCGGCAACGCGATCTGATTTGTCGAAAGTGATAGAGATCGTGACTAAGCCTTCGGACTCTCTCGATGGGTCTCTCCAGACTACGCGGCTGACTCTCCTTGGATTTAGGTAATAGCACACAAGGTTGTGAGGTTCGACGATTCTGAGGACTTCTAGCTCGGTCATTCCGAGCTGGATTTGCTCGAACTGGGTGCGAATATTGCTCTTGAAGAGCATGGCATGAATGATCAGAAAGCTGAAGACCAGGATGGCGGAGCTGCCAAATACCAGCCTTGTCTTTCGCATTGCGTGCTTCATGTTGCGCCTCTCTGCTGTTTATACAACACAGCGGGGGGAAGAAAACGAAGAAAGGCGAGTGAGAGTTTTTTGCTTGCAGAAGGGATCGAAGGGGCGGCAGTCGTTGGCGGCCCCGAGCGCGGCGCGGAGACAGCCTGGACCGCTGTCGAAAGCATTCGTCACCGTCAAGGTGCTGGGAACAACTCGCCCTTCGAGGCACTCCAGACGCGGGACAAAGCGAGGCTTTGCGGGATGCTCCGGCCAGCAACGCCCGCGGCGTGACAGTTGCGGTTTACGAACGCGCATGCCGAGCCAGGCGGTGAGAGAGATGCTAGCCATGGTGGAATTCCTTCCTTCTGGGAGAGAGAAAGCCGCTTTCGCCGGTCCCAGCGACCGCGCAGCCGCTGTCCGAGCGGCGCTCGGTATCTTTCAGGCGAACGAGAGTAGAACATGCGCGTAGGGTGGTCTCAAGATTCCA
>DASZFN010000149.1:0-10663 GCA_035939715.1 Gemmataceae bacterium
TCTGGGGCTACCATGCCCAGAAGATGAAGCACATTCTCGCTCCCGGCGACCTGGAAGCGGCGCTGCGCGCTGCCAACGCCATTGGCGACGATCGCCTACAACAACAGGGCCGAGGCTATGTCGTTCCGGACTCTTTCACGCACGGCACGTCGGAGCAGCGTATTCGGTGGTTCCGGCGCGGGTTTGAAAGCGGTGATTTCTCCAAGGGGGATACCTTCAAGGTTTCTTACGAGGAACTGTAAGCAGCGAGAAAGAGGCCGCGGTGGCGGCGGCGCCATCGGCTAGAAAGGGGCGGCAAAGCCCAACCCGTTTGACGGAGAGTTCCTGATGGATCCCCTGCACCGAGTGGCGGAGTTCCCGCCGGCGAAGAAGGCGTACTCCCTGTTCGAGGAGTTCAAGAATTTCGCCTTCAAGGGCAGCGTCATCGATCTGGCCATTGGCGTCATCATCGGCGCGGCCTTCGGCAAGATCATCAGCTCGCTGGTGGAGAATATCATGACCCCGTTGATTGGACTCGTGTTGCCGGACCCCCAGGGCTATGCGGGCCTGCAATGGCATGTCCACGGCAAGCCGATTCCCTACGGCAAGTTTCTTGCGGACGTGATGACCTTCCTGATCACCGCCCTGGCGCTGTACATCTTCATCGTCAAGTTCCTGGGCTGGGTCATGCACACCAAGAAAGAAGAAGCGGCGGCGCCGCCCCCGCCGACCAAAGAGCAGGAGTTGTTGATGGAGATCAGGGACCTGCTGGCAAAACAGAACGCCGCCCGAACCAATCCCTGAGGGTCGTCTGGCCATGACCATTGCCATCCATATACCAGCGGCACTGCGTGGCTGTTGCGCCGGCGCTGCGGAGCTGTCACTGTCGGCGTCGAGCGTGCGTGCCGCGCTTGAGGAAATTGAGCGGTGTCACCCGGCGCTCTACCGCAGCGTCTGCGACGAGACGGGTGCGGTGCGTCGCCACGTAAACCTGTTCGTCAATACGTCTCACATGCGCGATCGGGAAGGGCTGGATACGGCCCTCGCGCCGGGAGACGTCATCACGATAATGCCCGCAGTTTCAGGAGGTTAGACCATGCCCCAGCGCGTCATTCTTGCCATCGGGACCAAAAAAGGGCTCTTCATTGCCGAGGGGGCGAAGACCCGGCGCAGCTTCTCTCTGCGCGGGCCCTTCGGACAAGGTGTGGCCGTGTACACGGCGCTGATCGACACGCGCAACGCCCCACGGGTCTATGCGTCCAGTTGCAACCCGTTCTTCGGCATGAAGGTCCTGCTCTCGACCGATCTCGGCAAGAATTTCAAGGAGACGAAATCCGCCCCGGCGTTCCCGAAGGAGGATGGCCGCGCGCTCGCGAACATCTGGTCGCTGGAGCCGGGCACTGACAAGAAGGATCTCTGGTGCGGCGTGGAACCGGCGTCGCTCTTCCGCAGCGGCGATGGCGGCGATTCCTGGGAGATGGTTGCCGGCATCAGCAACCACGAGCACGCCCGCAAATGGCAGCCCGGCAACGGCGGCCTGTGCATGCACACCATCCTGCGCGACGGCAAACGCCTGCATCTCGGCATCTCGACCGGCGGTCACTACGTGAGCGAAGACGGCGGCGTCACCTTCCAGGCGTCCAACAAGGGCGTCGGCGCAGGCTTCTCGCCCGATCCCTATCCCGAATTCGGCCAGTGCGTGCACAAGATCGCTGGGCACAACGACGCACCCGGCCGCCTCTACATGCAGAACCACGGCGGCTGGGGCGAATGGGATGGACCGGGAGGCCGGCGGCCCGGCATCGGCGTGCTCCGTAGCGACGACCACGGCAAAACCTGGCGCTCGATTGCCAAGGGCCTGCCTTCGGACTTCGGCTTCCCAATTCTGGTGCATCCGCACGACCCCGACACCGTCTACGTGATGCCGCTGGCGCCGATGACGCGTACCTGTCCGGGCGGCGCGCCGGCGGTCTGGCGCAGCGAGGACGGGGGCGACTCCTGGCAGCGGCTAGCGCGCGGCTTCCCGAAGAAGGAAACCTTCTTCACGGTCCAGCGCGACAGCATGACCATCGATGACCTCAAGTCGCCCGCGCTTTACTTCGGCACCACGACCGGACAGCTTTGGATCGGCCGCGACGGCGGCGAGGACTGGGACTGCCTGTTCGACTCGCTGCCGCCGATCCATTGTGTGAAAGTGGCAGTGGTCTAGCTCCTATTCCGCCTTCGCCGCGATGCTGATCTTGAGCGAATCGACCCAGTGCTTGAAGTCGGCGTTGTAGTAGAGATACGCCCGGCTGGCGGGGCCGCGGTAGTCGCCGGGGACGCGGCAAATCAGATCGAGCGGCACTTCGATTTTCTGCCGGGGGGCGAGATCGCGCCAGTAGAGGACCAGCTCCCGACCGCGAAGTTCCCAGGCGCCGATCAGACCCTTCTCCTTGCCGTTGTTCCGCAGCAGGGCGTAGTCCTTGAGCTGCTTCATATCTTCCGGCAGCGTCAGGCCGGCGGGCAAGCCGATGATCGCCACGGCCATGCCTTGGCCCTTGTCCTCGGCGTTTTCGACACGGACGGTGAGGTGCACGCTCTCGCCTTCGGAGGCGGCCGTGCGATCGAGCTGGGTGCTTAGGCGCACGGGAAGGTTGTCGGCGCTGGCCGGCTTCAGCGTGCGATATGTGGACGTGAGCGTGTAGGGGAAGACATTCTTTCCCGTGATCTCCACACGGACAGCGTTCTTGCCGGGCTTCAGATGCTTCTCCACGTCCGATACGTCAAGTACGAGCGCGTCCTGCACGCCAGCGGGAAATGCCTTCTGGGCGACCAGCTGATCGGCGACAAAGAGCTTGAGCTCGCCGGCTTCCGGGGTTTTCTTGTTGGCCCGGGTGAAGGCGATTAGGGCCTTGAGGGCGAGGATGGTCGATTGCGTGGAGCCGAAGCCGCCGTAGCCGCCGCGTTGCTGGCCGAGCCATTTGACGGCTTTCTGAACCGGGGCGTTGAAGTCGCCCGGACGGTTGGCCTTGAGCCAGCCGAGCACGGCCAGGGCGGTCGTCTCGATCTGCAGATCGCGGCCGCCGGAACCGGTGATGCTGGTCTGGGCGGCGTCGAGATGGCCGTCCTCCTTCTGGGCGCCGGCCACCTTCTTCAACAGAGCGACCCCGTCATCGAGCTGATTGCGGTTGATCAGGCTGTTGGCGACGAGTGCGATGAAGTATGGGTCCTTCGAGTCCCTGGCCTGACCGGCGAGGGCGGTCAGTTCCTTCTCGATGTCGTCGTCCTTGCCGCTCTCCGTGAGCGCCCAAACGATGTAGGCGTTGGTGATGTTGTCGGGGGCGCGGCCGAAGGTGTCGATGGCGGCGGCGTTGCGTTGGAAGCCGCCCTTGCCGTCCTTGCGCGACATGAGGTACTGGCGCGTGCGCTCCACCATCTTCATGTCCACATCGTAAACGTGCGCCATGTCGCGGAACTCGAGCAGACCGTAGGCGGTCAGCGCTTCATGCGGAGCGGCCTTGCCGCCGAACCATTCGTAGCCGCGGCGCTTGGGTTGACTGGGATCTTCGCACTCGAAGGCGACCAGGCGTTGGTAGCCGTTGGCGAGCAAGTCGCGGGCATGCTTTTCCAGCTCGGGCTGGGTTTGGTCGCTCTCCTTCAGGTAATTGAGGATGAGGACGTTGGGGTAGTTGCTGCTCGAGGTTTGCTCGAAACAGCCGCCCGGCTCGCGAAGGAGCGCCTCAAGACCCTTTTGCAGATCGGCCAGCGTTGACGGGAAAACCTGAAGCTGGCATTTGAGCGTCCCCTTGATCCATGTCTCGGGCAGCACAACGTCTTGCTGGGCGATGTGTTCGAGTACATCACTGTGGGCGTTCACGATGGGGAAGCCGTCCGGCACGACCCGGAGCGTGCGCGTTACCTTGTCCTCGAAAGGCAGACTCTTGCCCTCGATGGTGACGTTCGCCTCGCCTTCGACCAGCGTGGGCCGCATGCGGAACAGGCGGCGGCTTCGGCCATCGGCGACGAGCATTAGTTGGGCGTCGGGCTGTCCCGGGATATTCATGCCCGTGGCAGACACGTGCATGGAGATCGGCCGCTGGTCAGGAGTGTTGTTGGCGATGCTCACGGGCACATCGATCGTATCGCTGGCAGTGACCTCCAGCGGCAGCTTCGGCTCCAGAGTGAGTGGCGTGCGCGCTTCGAGCAGCGTAGTGACCGCGCCGATCCGGCCGTCGAGCGTGTGGCCGAAGACTGTGGTCTCGTAGCCGGTCACATTGTCGGAGAGGTTGAACGAAGCCTGCCCCTTGCCGTCGGGCAGCACCAGCACGGGGTGCCAGTAAACGGTGTCGGCAAAGAGATTGCGTCCTTCGCCAGGAGATGACGGCGAGCGATGATAGGCGAATTCACGGGCCAGCAAAGGCGGCGCGGCAGGAGGCTGGATTTGCAGGAAAAATGCCTGGGGCCCGGCCATCGGACCGCCCAGGCCGCGCTGCATGGGCTCGCCGCCAAAACCGCCAAACCCAGCGCCCCAACCCCGTCCGCCAAGTGCTCGGGCCCCCGCCATGCGTTTGCGCTCCAGGCCCTCGACTCGCTGGTCCAGTTGAAGTCCCATCTCCAGCCGGTCTTCCATTTTTTGGGCCACGTCCTTCTGCTTGGCCTGCTCTTGCAGAGGCATCAAGCGCCGAGCCGCAATTTCCTTGTCCGCTTCTCGCCTCTCATTAACTTCTCTTTTCATGAATTGCGGTTTCGCAGCCATCATGGCCCTGCCTTTTGCAGGCGCCGGCGCTGGGTTGCGGAAAGCTCCCAGGCGCTCTTCCTGCATGTCGGCCAGCTTTTCAACTTCGGGAAGGTTGCGGGGAATGGGGGGAGCCATTTCGTTCATCCTGGGTAGGCCCCTCATACCGAGACCCCCTTCAGGCGCGGGCGCGTCGGCAGCCATGGGAGCCGGCGCGCCGACGCCGCGACCGAACCGGTCGAGCGGGCCCTCTGCGGCCTTGGCCAAGCCATCATTTTGTCCGTGCCCGGGTGCGCCGGTGGGGTTAGAGTTGCCTGCTGCCGGCCGCTCGGCGAGTTGGTTCATTGCGAGCTGACGCGATACGCTCATCCCGTCGCCCGGCAGATAGAGAACCATGGCGACAATCAAGGCCACGCCCAGGGCCGCCGAGGCGAAGAGCGGCAGGGCGCGCAGCGAATTGCTGCGCCGGAGTGCTGCCACCAGAAGGATCACGGTGGCCGCGATCAGCGCGACGGCTGCCATCGGCAGCAGCACAGAGCGAGCCCTGGTGATCAGCGCCACGTGTGCTTCCAGCCGGTCGGCTGCCAGGTCGTGTTCTTTGTGAATCTGAGCGGCGCGCTGGCTCACGGCGGCCAGATCTTGCGGAAACTTCCGGTCATCGCGCACGGCGGCGAGCGCAGTCATCGCTTTGTTTTGCCGATCCTGCAGTTCCCGCATGGTTGTCGTGTAATGCGTTTGCAGACGCTCGGCTTCATGCTGAAGCAGGTCCACCGAGCGCAAGGTCCCCTGGCCGGTTGTCGCGAGGAGCCGTTCGGCTTCGGCGCCGTTCTTTTGGCGGAAGAGGCCCGGATCCTGCTCGGCGAAGCGCCGCCAGCCTTGCGTGCCCAGGAGCAGATCGAGCGCCGCCGTCGCTTTTGGGTGTGCACTCAGCAGAAAGTCGGCATACTCCAGGTCTTCGGGCTTCTGCACCTCGGTGGTCAGATAGTAATGCGTGGGCATGGTCCGGTAGGTCTTCTCATCCGCCATCTTAATCACGCTCTTGTCCACGACCGACACCATGACGATGGCCGGAGCAGGCTGCTCCTTTTCATTGATGGAGGAAAAATTCAGCGTCACCTTCTCGCCGGGAACGTACAGCTTCTTGTCCGGCTTGACGTTCAGAATCAACTGCTCGGCCGGCGCGCAGTAGACGAGCCGTTCCGCTCTGGGCGTCAACTGCTTGCGCTTGCCCTGGCCAGCGGCTTCCTCGAATACGGTGACGCGGTAGACGCCGCCTGCTCCTTGTGCGGGCTTCAACTCCACCTGCTTGGTTTCGCCCTTGGTCGCGTGAACCGTTTGATGATCCATCAGCCGGCCGCGGCAATAAGCGCCGATGAGCAGATCGCGGTCCTTGTCGACACTCTGCACCGTAACGTTGATCGGCTGCTTCGGACTGCTCACGCCCGTGGGAATGCTGAGCACCACGCCGTCATGCCGAGAGGGGGACAGCGCGTACTTCCCCTCCATGCCGATCGGCGCGTCGATCTTCAGCTCATAGGACTTGCCCGGCTCGGGCGTGAAGGTGAACAGACCCATCCCTTGATTGACGCCTGGCTTTTCGTCATCGTGTAGCGTCTCGATCTTGTCCACCACGACTTTGCCGTCTTGATCGACAATTCTGCCTTGCAGCTCGGCCGGCTTGCCCAGCATGCTGCGGACCTGGAAATAGACGCGGTTGGCCGCGCCGGCGATCAGATCACCGCCCTCGGGGAAGAAGGTGACATCGAGCTTCTTGAGCACGATGGGGATCGGCTTGACCAGCGATTCAATATTCGCCCCGTCGGTGAATTGAACCGATACGGTCCCCAGGCCGCGGTCCATGACCGCCGGCAGCTTGAAGCGCACGTTGACGGCGCCCGTGGCGTCCGTCTGACCCTGGAACGGCTTGCTGCCTTCTTTGCCGTCGGCGCCATATTGCTTGCCGTCAATCTGGATAGAGGCCGTCACGGGGCGATTCGTGACCGGCACATCCTTGTTTTCGACGCGCGACACCTTGCACGCCGCCACGACTTCTGCCCCGGGACCGTACGACTTGCGCGTAAAGTCCAGTTCCTTGTTCAGCAACGGATTGCGATATACGTTGACGATGAACTTGCGCTGCTGCGGCGGAAAGCGATTGCTGGCCTCGCTTACGGTCAGCGTGTACTCGCCGCCGCTCGCCCCTGGATCGATCTGATAATCGCCAGCGCCCACGCCGTGAACGGGCTTCTTGTCGGGGCCGAGGATGACCTGGTTGTTGCCGTCGTGCAATTGGGGCGAACCTTCCAGGCGGAAGACTTCGGCGCCCTTACCATCAGTCACCGTATAGATCACGTGCAGGTTCTCGTCCGCGGGCTTGAGGCTGAAACGCTCCAGCGTCAACGAGCGGAAATGGACCGTTTCACCAGGCCGGTACATCGGCTTGTCGGTGGTCAGGTGCGTGAGGTAGACGGGGGCGACCAGGGAGAGGGCCTCGTGAATCTCCTGCTTTTGACCGTCGCTCTGCTCGGCGACGACTTCGAGAGATAGCTTGCTGTCCGGCTTCGCCGGCAAGTCCGCCGGCAAGGCCAGGGCAAAGGTGCCGTTCATGTCGACGCTTTGCTCGAACACGGCTTTCTTGTTCTCGTCGAGCACGCGCGCCGCTATCTTGGCGGGCGCGGGCCGGCCGTGGGCGTAGGTGTGAATTTGGTACTCGTTGCGCGCGCCGGGCTGTAGCGCTGCCGGGCCGGTGAGGAGTACGTCGAAGCTTTGCGTGCTGGCTCGGTTGTTCCAGTCGGTCCACTTGGCGGCGGCCTCTTGCTGGAGGCGCTGGACCTGCTGGACGAGACCTTCGGCCTCCATGGTTGCGCGGGCGATGGTCTCATTATGATGCTTGACTTGCTGATCCACCTCGGCAAGCTGCAGGTTGTATTCGCTTTCCTTGGCCTGGACGGCTTGCTTGTCCTTCAGATAGGTGTTGGTCCACCAGGCGCCCGGGGCGCCGACGCCGATCAGCACGAGAATACTGGCGGCGATGGCCAAGGCGGGCCAGGAGCCGCGGAAGCTTCTGGCATGGAACACCGGCGTCTGCGGGCGCGCCGTTACGATCTCCACGGGGGGCTGGAACTGGACCGCCGTAAATTCAGCCTTGGCAGCGGTGGCAAGGAGCTGTTGCTGGCTTCTGGCATGCGCCAGGGCGGCCTGGCAGGCGGGACATTGATCGAGGTGCGCTTTCAGTTCCTGGCTCTCGTTCGGCTCCAGGAGGTCGTAGAGATGAGCCAGCAGTTGAGTTTGATATTGTTCGCAGGTAGCCATGATTCTCTCCGGGGAGAGTGAGGTTCTGTCGCCCTTTCAGGGCTTGGTTGTTTATTGCTTCAGTAACCAGGGGTTGACACCCCTGGCTATCGACCGCCGCCCCTAACGGGGCTAAGACAGTCCAGCCAGTTAATTCAGGACTTTGCGGAGCTTTTCCAGGGCGGTGCGCATCTGGGTCTTGATGGTGCCGGTCGGGCAGTTGCGCATCTGGGCGATCTGCTCGTAGGTCAGTTCGCCGTTTTGCCTCAGGAGGAAGACTTCCTTCTCCTCAGGGCGAAGGCTCATGAGGGCCTGGCGGATCCGCGCCAGCGATTCCTCGGTCTCGACAATCTGGGGCGGCGTTTTGCCATCGGCAAGTTGCATGATGTCCTCCCCGAAGAGGGGCTTGACCTTGCGCCGCCAGGCGCTGCGTTGGATGTCTCTGGCGGCGTTCAGACCGACCCGGAAAATCCAGGCCCGCAAATCGCGAACTCCCGGCAGGCTCGCTTGTGCCCGCCAGCACCGCAGGAACACTTCCTGGGCCATTTCCTGGGCGTCGTCGGCGTTGCCGAGCATGAACCAGAGGGTGCTGACCAGCTCGTCGCGCAACTCCGTGAAGGTGCGCACGAGGAGATCCGGAGGAGACATCGCCTCCGTGGTCCCCGTCACCGGGCCTCCAGAAATGCTCGCCGCCGGCTTGCTCATACCATCACCTATTCAGACGAGCGATTGCGGATTTGGATTGCCATCCTGGAAAAATGCCGGCGCGCAAGCTTGCTGCCGTGCGGAGCGAGCGCTCGGCGTGAAGGGGTCTTCGGCGAGAGCTACGTTGCACCCGCAAAGACGGGCTCGGTCCGCACTCACAGTCCGCCAGCCAAGCGCGTTGGCAGACTGTGAATGCCTGGCGAAGCGCTTTGATGGTGATGGAGAGCCGTAAGTGCTGCTTGCGCCATAATTTGCACAGCTCCCCGTTACGACGTTCACAGTCTGCCAACGGTTCACAGTATGCCAGGTCCGTTTCATCGTTCTGCCTCATGTGCCGATGCCTGCCCATGCCGATTAGACAAGGTCGTCCCGAGTTATGGGAAGAGCAAGTTCGCGGAAATGCGATCGAACGAGTAATTGCCGCCATTTGCATGTCCGGGGGAATAAATCTTCTTGCCTGTGGCTCCTATGAGATAGCGTATCTTCCAAGGCCGAAGTCCAATCCGCAGGCGGTCGCGCGCTGGCATGGTGCGCGCCAGGATCTATTCCGTGGCGACAATGGGAAAGAGCCGTTAAGCTGTAATCGGCAATTCCAAGGCCGCCGTACAATTGCTGTCACCTGCAAAGCGGTGCCACGGACATGGAAATCATCCTGGTCGTGCTGGTCGTTTTGGCGATGGTGACAGTAATCGGCCATGGCATCTGGCTCTTGCTCGCCGGCTTTTTTCGCGCGCTTTCGGGACGCGATTCTGGGCAGCGCAAAACCGTCTCATCCGCATCGTCCGGAGCGAAGTGCCTGCAGTGCGGTCGTCCTCTCCGCTCTCTTGAAGCACACTGCCCGACTTGCGGCCTGGCCAGGGCTGCTCCGGTCGCTTCCGAGTTGGACGAGCTGGATGCAACCGCCCGGCAGTTGGCCGCGTTTCGCGCGGGCGGGTCGTTGGACCAGGCTACCTACGACCGGCTGAGCGAGTGCGTCCGTACGCGCCGGCGCCTTTTGACCGCTGCCCGACTTATTTCCTCCGTTAAGGCGAACAAGGAGCCTGAGGCTGTCCCCGCCCAGGCCCAGGCGCTTTCGACTGGAAGCAGGCCCGGCAAATCGAACGCTCCGGCTGAAGTTGCCGAGGCTCTGCCAGCCTCGCCCCTTCAAGAAGCAGCGGCGCCAGTTCCGCCGCCACCCGCACCCGCTGCCCCACGCCGCACTCCTCAGCAGAGAACGCCAGTCGTTACCGAGACGCGCACGCCTGCTGCGCCGCGCCGCTCGCTCGCGGAGGTTCTAGGGGCGTTCATGGAAGAGCGGAACATCTTTTGGGGAGAGCTGGTCGGCGGCCTGCTCATGGTCGGCTGTTCGATTGCCCTGGTGATCTACCTCTGGAAAGATCTCGAAAAGATTGCCTACTTCAAGTTCCTGATCTTCGTCGGCACGACAGCACTGGTATTTGGGGCGGGTCTGTACTCGCTATACCGCCTCAAGCTGCAAACAACGAGCCGGGGACTGTTCGTGATTGCAATGCTGCTGGTGCCGCTCAATTTCCTCGTCATGGCCGGTCTCTCGGAGGAGGAAAGACAGGCTGAGCCTGCCCTTCGGATCACAACCGAGCTCCTGGCGCTGGGGATCTTCGCCAGCCTCATGGCGCCTGCGTCGCGAGCCTTGATGCCGGATGGGCGCTGGGCTCTCCTCTTTGCGGTACTCGGGATCTCGGTAAGCCCACTGGCGGTGCCGCGCTTCCTTACTCCAGGTGATGTAACTTTCTGGTCTATCGCGCTCCTGGGCGGCTTGCCGGTTTTTTGGTACGTGGCCAGCGCGGGCGGGCTGCTCTCGAGGATGACGCGCCGCGAATCGCTTCAGGAAGCGCAGGCCAAGGAGATCTTCGCATTTCTTGGTCTGGCGGCTTTTCCATTGATCGTGGCCCTTGGCTTTCTCGTGTACTGGACCGGCCAGAGCGCACGGGCCCTTCAAGAATTGGCCGTGCA
>DASZFN010000150.1:0-22443 GCA_035939715.1 Gemmataceae bacterium
CTTCCACTTCGTCGTCGAGCACCAGCACCACGGAGACGGGCGGCGGCAATAGTTACACGCTGGATTCCTACTGGTCAAATACCTCAAGTTGGCTCACCGCAGCCAACGACGGCACGAGCAGCAATGGCGGCTCCACGACGAACGGCAGCAGCGAGCAGACGCTCACTGCCCCCAACGTGCCCATCGGCGGCATTCTTGAACTGTTGATGGCGCCGATCATTCCCGATGCAAGCGCCGGCGCGCTGACCCCGGTCAGCCCGAACGCGGTCACCGATAGCGGACAGTCGCCCCTGCCATTTGTTCCGGGACAAGGCCCTGGGCCGGGTAGCAATGCGGGGGGGCAAGAGCAGAGCCCGTGGGAAGCCGGCCCTTCAGGGTGGTGGCAAGCCAGCATGACAGGCATGAGTTTAGGCTGGGGCGCCTGGGCGAACTGGTTCGGAGAACGTCGCAAGGACATTGACGCGATCCGCACCGTTGGCCTGGATGAATTTGGAAGAACGTTCCGAAAAACCTTGCGCACGGGCGAAGCCCAGGATTCGGCAGCTGGGGTCTGGAAGCGGGAGAAGGACTGGCTCAAGGAAACAGGGTCCCTGGGATTTTATCAGGCGCCCGAGTTAACACCAGAACAGGCGGCGGCAGAAGCGCCCTACGGCCATGGCGACCTCTTCATGCAGGGCTACTATGACGTGGGCGACAAGATGGTGGTGGCCAACGAGGTGGCCATGCTCATTGGCGACGCTGTCACCGGCGGCGGGTTGAAGATCTGCAAGGCGGGCAAGGTTCTCAAGTGGGGCGTGTATGGCGTGCGTGCTCTGCAAGTCGCTGGCAGCAGTTACCAAGCCTATAACAACTTCAGCAACGGCAACTACGTGGCGGGAGGACTGAATGTCCTTCAGGCCATCCTGGGCGTGATCGGTTTCCGTGGTTCCTGCTTTGCGGCGGGCACGCCATTGCTGACCCCAACGGGCGAAAAATCGGTCGAGGAATTCCGACCGGGCGATTGGATCCTGTCAGCTCCTGAGGACGATCCAACGGCGCCGCTCGAAGCCAAGCAGGTCGAGGAGGTGTTCGAGAGTCAGGCGGTGCTCTGGAATCTGCACGTCGGCGGGCAAGTGATTCAGACGACGGCGGAGCATCCATTCTGGGTCAAGGGCAAGGGCTGGGCTTGTGCCAGAGAGCTCAAGCCTGGGAACCTGTTGCGTAGCCACGATGGCCGCTGGGTGGCAGTCGAGGAGATCTTTGACACCGGCGTGGAGCAGCCTGTTTACAATCTGCGGATAGCAGATTATCATACTTACTTTGTGGGAAGTCCGGCATGGGGCTTCTCGATTTGGGCGCACAACAACAATGGTTACTGTGTCTATGCTGCTAGTGCTGGTGGTACAGCAAGCTACTTTGGACGTACTGGCAGCTTCTTACGCAGAGCAGCCGAACACGCCCGCAATGGAAGGACTATCGAGGCGATTCGCGGGCTCGGAAAGCTCACTTATAAACGGGCTCGTGCCCTCGAGCATGTACTGATTCAGAAATATGGTAGAAAAGGCATCGATCCGGGCGGGATTCTGGACAATATTAACCGAGGCATAGATAGTAGGAAAATCGGAAAATACAAGAAACAAATTGAATGGGCTGAAAAACTGATCAGTTCTCTTGGACTATAGCGATGGCACAACGTAAATTCAAACGGCTTGTACTCGGTGATGTTGTTGAGATTGCTTTGCCCGGTGGCAAATTTGCATATGCGCAGTATGTATTCAACTACACAAAACCACCCGTGTGGGGCACCCTCCTTCGAGTTCTTAAAGGAATATATCCCCGGCGACAGAAGGACGTGGCCGAGCTAGTTGACGGAGAAGATCAATTTCCCGTCTTTTATCCTGCGGCGCGAACTCTGAGCCTGGGCTTGATCACAATAATCGGCAACGCTCCAGTTCCACTGCGCTTCAAGAAACTGCCATTGTTCAGGGCATGCAACACAAATTTTAAGACTGGTGTAAAGACCTGGTGGCTTTGGGACGGCAAGCGAGAGCGTTATGTTGGCAAACTGAGCCCGGAGCATTATGATCTCCCCATCTGTCAAATCATTGGACACCAGCTTCTCGTTGACCGGATTGCATCTGGTTGGTCACCAAGAGACGAAGTATAGGCCTGACGGAGCAGGTTGATATGAGTCTGCGTGCTGCCAACGATCCCGCTTGTCGGTCAGCATCGGCGGAAAGGAGGATGGCACCGATGGCACCTTTGGAACGCGCGTCCTGGCGAGGTTTGCGCCCAGCAACGGCAATTATGCGGCCGGAGGACTGAATGTCCTTCAGGCCATCCTGGGCGTGATCGGTTTCCGTGGTTCCTGCTTTGCGGCGGGCACGCCATTGCTGACCCCAACGGGCGAAAAATCGGTCGAGGAATTCCGACCGGGCGATTGGATCCCGCCGGCACAGACGAACCTTTCAGGAGTAATGCCAGCAGAAATCCGGTTATCCCGGGTCAGCGTTCGCCGTCTTCACGGCGGCAGAGGAATTCGTACTGTCCGTTTTGCGACATGGAAGTGTATCCGGAGGAATGGGAATGCACTGAATGCGGCGGCAGCCTCGAGGAAGAGAATCTCGAGCTTCTAAACGCCCGTATTCGCGGTCAGCAGCGGCTGCTCAATGCACTGGCTGCTACTTGCATTCTGCCAACGCTTGCCCTTCTTGCTGTGCGAATCATTTTTCGCCCTCCCTGGATAACACCGTTGCTGATTCCAGGCTACTTGCTGGGGGCCACTGGACTGGGGTTGGCGTTCGTTGCCAAACGGTGGAATCCTCTATGGGCGGCACTGGGCCTGCTGGGCGCGTTTGGGATTTTCATATACCTGTTACTTCCCGATCAACGATTCAAACGCTGGCAGCGCATTCACGAATTCCTTCGCGACCGAGGACGGCACCGACAATAGGTCTCGGGCAAGGGCAGCAGTTCACGAAGAGGCGCGGATATGAACTGGGGCACGGAAGGTCGACCCCAGCAAGGGAAGGCTTTGATTATTCCAACTCCCGGCTTCAAGGCATAGATCTGAACGCCCTCGAAGAAGAAGTAAGGCGAAGACTTCGCATACCTTAAACGTTCATTTCGGAGATCGAGATGTCCGATAACGTGGTCAGCTTGCGAGAGACGCTTCTGCGAGGCATAAAGTTTTCCATGCAGTGCTCATTGGGACGGAGAGCGCCCACGACAAAGTCGATCCCCTTGCTGGAAACGGCACGGGACGGACTGCGCAGGCTACTCGAGAAAGACCGCACGAATGCGGAAGCATGGCAGCTTCTGTCTCAAGCTGAAGAGTGCCTTCTAAATTACCAAGAGGCGATCACCAGCCTTGAACAGGCCAAGCGGCTGAATGGCTCTCGAACCAAGAAAGACCTGAAACGCTTGGCCCTGCTCAAGGAGTCTTGCGGCTACTGGCAGGATTTCCCGCTCTCGGCTGACCAGTTGCGTAAGCTAGGTCATTACCTGGTTGGAGCAGGCGCCGAAGAGGAGCAACGAGGACGAACGTTTACGTTCACACGCAGATGGTTGGCCGAGAACAAGGTGCCTGAGCCGGACGCGGTGATACAAGCTCTTGAAAAACGTGGGGCTTTCTCCGATTTCCAGGTTCTTTACAACGTGGTGCGCGGATAGAGCGCAGACGCTGAACGCTACGGCCGGCAGCGACGGCCTGGTGGTAAGCTGCTTCACGCAGCTGCAGAAAACAGCTTGACCGAGGCCGGCACTGACGATAGGTCTCGGGCGAGGGCAGCAGTTTGCGGACAGCACTCATGGCGGCATGCAATGTCGTGTCCAGGTCAACAGCTCTGGCCATCGCAGAAGCGTTCGTGCGCTTCTCCGGGCCAGAAGGCTGTTTCGCATTCGCCGGCTTGAGGAGATGTTTGCAGGCTACTGAAAGCGGACTCGCCCGTTGACTGAGGCGCGGCGAGCCATTCTAATGCCTGCATCACCGGCGCTGACAAATCTGCTTCGAGCGCCGGAATTGGCCCTGCTCGGCGATTGCTGCAGTTGTCCAATTCTTACCAAGGAATGAATGAAAATGATCCCTGCACCACGGCCTCAGCGCGGTCTTTTCGAAACGCTCTTCCTCTCCCTGATCTGCTTCCACAGCATCGGACTAAGCGCCGAGGTTTCCGCGGCGCCGCCACGAAATTTGACGGTCTCCGCCGACATCTCCAGCGTGAACACATTGAAGCAGAACTGGACGGACGCCGAGGGCAGTTGGTTTTACAGCGTGCCTCAAGGCTCGCGGTTGATCCCGTATGATTGGTTTCTCAATCTGGAGCAAGTGGATTCGCAAGCGAAGTTTCGCGATACGGAGCACATGCGCGCGCTGGGCTATCTGACGCGGACGCCCGACAGCCAGGCGAATCCGGACGGCTTGCCGATCGGCTTTGTGAAGGATGGAGCGCACCTCGGCCTGACCTGTGCCGCCTGTCACACGGCTCAGATCAATTACCAGGGAAAAGCCTGGCTCATCGATGGTGCGCCGACCCTGGGAGACATCGAAAAACTGCACCGTCGCCTGGTCGATGCCCTGGAGCAGACTGCGCGCGACGATGCCAAGTTCGCGCGCTTCGCCAACGCCGTGCTGGGAGAGGGAGCGGACGAAGCGGCCAGGGCGGCCTTGCGGGCCCAAGTGCAGAAGGCCGTGGCCTTTCGCAAGGGTTACCAGGAGCGTAATTTTCCGGGCATGGACGCTCCGCCATTTGGTCCCGGCCGGGTGGACGCGTTCGGCGCCATCATGAATGAAGTGGCGGAGACCTTTGCCCAGGCGCCGAACAACCACGCAGCCGCCAATGCCCCCGTCAGCTATCCCTTTCTCTGGGACACGCCGCAGCATGACCACGTCCAGTGGAACGGCTCCGCCGAGAACAAGGACCTCGCCCTGCTCAAACCCATAATCGGCACCGCCCACGTCGGCGCCCTGGGAAGGAATGTCGGCGAGGTGCTCGGCGTCTTTGGCGCCGTGGACACGAGCCAGGAAGGGAGCTTGCTCCAACTGCACGGCTATTCGTCCTCCGTCAACAAAAAGAACCTGATTGCCATCGAGGAGCTGCTGCGCAAACTGTGGTCACCCGCGTGGCCCGAAGGATTGCCGGCCATTGACGAACCGTTACGGGCACAGGGTGAGACTCTCTTCAAGAAGCACTGCCAAAGCTGCCATGCAGCGATTGAGCGCGATGCCGCTGATCGCCGGGTCACGGCCGACATGCGCGCCGTCGGCACCGATCAAACGATGGCCGCGAATTTCGCGCAGCGGATGGCCCGGAGCGGCGTCCTGGAAGGGCGGCGCTTCGCCCTGCCGGGCTTGCGCAAGCTTGGCCCCCGCGAGCCCGTGAAGGATTTACTCGTGCATGTCGTGCAAAAGGTGGTGTTGCGGCCCTCGCAAACTTTGGACTTCCTGGGCGGTTCACCGGAGGACTTGCTCACCAAGCTGCAAATGGACTTTGAATATCCGGTGTACGCCGAGATCAAGATCGGCGATGACAGGCTGACGGGAGCGTTTAATCGCATAAGCGTCGCGGGAAAACAACAGGTCGAGGAGGTGCTGAGCCGGCAGCCTCTACGGCTTTTCCACAACGCGAAAGTGTTTCGCCAGGACCTGAGCGAGTTGGAGGGTAAGTTTGTCGCCCCCGACGGCGCCACCATGCGCCTGGAGGACTTGCGCGGAGTTCAGCCGAACTCGTCTCTGGCAGGCACGCGCTTGACGTTCAAAGAACCTGCCACGATTCAGTACGCCTATAAAGGCCGGCCACTCAACGGCATCTGGGCGACCGCTCCCTATTTGCACAATGGTTCCGTCCCCAACCTGGACGAGCTCCTCAAACCCGCCTCGCAGCGCATCAAGAAATTCCGCGTTGGCAGCCGTGAATTCGACCCGGACAAGGTTGGTTTCCGGATGGATCAAGGAGATTTCGAGTTCGACACGACGCTTCCCGGCAATTCCAACGCCGGCCATGAGTATGACGTGAAGTTTACCGAGCAGGAACGGAGGGGGCTTGTTGAGTATATGAAGTCGCTTTGACCCGGCTCGACGATGCGAAGCGTTCGACTCATGGCTTGCCTGGCAGTTGGTGCCACCTGCGAAAATCGCGGTCGAATTCCTCGAATGGAATCCCACGATCGCCGCGCGCCATGTCGTTGAGCGATTCCTGAATGGCGGCGAGTTCCTCAGCAGACGCTTGCGCGTCGGGATGCAGCCGCCGCCATTCGTCCACGGCCTCTTCCGGAGACCAATCGATCTGGCAGTCATTCAGCTTTTCGCTGAGGAACCGGTGGAACTCCCGCAACTCGTCACTCACCTGAGCCGGCATGAGGCCTCCGCGCTCGTGTCGTTTAGTGCTACTGGCCGCCGCATCCGTCTGGTTCAAGGAGGACCAGGAGTGCCTGTGCCGTCTACTTCTCTCGGTACGGCTTTCTCTGTTTGTAGAGATCGAGGCGCAAGCTCGCTACTTCATCCAGGTCATGCGTCCCTTTAGCGATCTCTATCGCCTTCATTTGCCATTTGACGGCTTCTTCAAATTGACCATTTTCCGCACAGGCGGCCGCAAGCGTATCAAGACAAGGGGCACTCTCCCAGGCAGTCAGCTCGCATGCTTTTTGTGCGTACCGGCACGCTTGCTTGCCGTCGCGCATTTTGGCGACCGGGCACGTCGCACGCAGCCAGGCAAGATCGTTGTTGGCAAGCGGGTCTCCCATGCGAATGGCTGTCTCGTCGTCTTCCGCAGCTTCTTGATAGTTTTTGTTTGCCAGATAAGCCCGTGCCCTCATCACGTACAAGGGAGCAATTGGCAGGGACTGAATTGCGGCGCCATAGTCTTCTGCGGCCCTGGCATACTCCCGCAAGCGCATGTAAAGCTCTGCCCGGTCGAGCCAGAGCAAGAGCAATGGCCTGTACGGCGCAGCTTCAATGACGTGGCTGAGATCCTCAACGGCTTTCTCATATTGTCCGTTGCGCTTGTAGATTTTGGCGCGGATTTCAAATGCGTCAATGCTTTGAGGATGCAGGCGAATGATCGCACAGAAGTCAGCGAGTGCCTGGCGATAATGTTCTTCGTTGAGATAGACTCTGCCGCGTTGCCGTTCCAGGATAAGGAGCTGTTGAAACGCTGCGCTGCGAGCCTGGCGATCCTGGGCGTCTTCAGAATCATTCGGGGCGTGGAAGTTCAATACTTCAAGTAAGACCGGGATGGTCTCGGCTTCACCCGAAAGGATGGCAGGCTTCCCGAAGTTGTCGTAGAAGCCACAGAGTCGCTCTATCCGGCATGCGATTGAGGAGCTGCGCGTTGGTCCTTGAAGCGTCCGGCCCCAATATGCTGCCGTCATGCCCATGTAACGAGGGCCTCGATCGAAAGCGCCCAAGAGCAAGGCCAGGTAAGTCGCCAACCCTCCGGCCAGCACGGCGCTGCTGAGGATGACGATCCTTCTTCGCATGACTGCCGCTCACTTCGCTTTGACAATACGAATCCGCCTGCCATCACTGTTCGCCCGGATTTCTGGATTGTACATGCGAAACCGTATGCGGGCACAGTCAAACTGCTGCAACGCCACTTATTGGCGTGTCGGCTGCTTCTCTTTCCTTTTCAGCCATTGCTTCCTAAGTTCAGTCCAATGTTGGCCCCGCGTGATCAACTAGTCTCAAGATCGAACCAGGAAGGCTGCTTCCAGCGTCGGGCAAGTCAAGGAAGGATGAGAGGTACCCACGTCGTCAACTTCTCTTGGTACGGCTTGCCGTCGGTGTGATCGTTCCTGGACCGAGAAGGGCGGTAAGAGCTGCTTGTCGAGCCACCGTCAATGTAGCCGTCCAGCGAGCGGGGAAGCGGACTCTCCCTTGAACTCCCCTTGGCTTGACCGTCTTGAGAGCCGGATCGACGATCGCCGTCGGCGTAACTGTTCCTGGATCTAGAAGTGCCGTAAGAACTTGTCGAGTTACCGTCAATGTAGCCGTCCAGCGAGCGGGGAAGCGGACTCTCCCTTGAACTCCCCTTGGCTTGACGATCTTGAGAGCCGTATCGACGATCGCCGTCGGCGTAACCGTTCCTGGGCGCAGAAGTGTCTGAAGAGCTGCTTGTCGGGCTACCGTCAATGTACCCGTCCAGCGAGCGGGGAAGCGGGCTTTCGGTTGAGCCTCTGTTGACGTAACCGCCTTGAGAGCCGTATGGACCGCCTAAATAGCCCCCAAACATGGCGCTTCCCGAGTAGGCCGTGCCTGCGCCGGAGTAACCCATGCCATTTGCATTCATGAGCCGCATGGTTGTGGGCGGCGGGGGCCACATTATCATGCCCCCCATCATGGGCACCTGCGCACGTGCCCCTGGCAGATCAAACTCCAACAGGACCCAACCTGCCACAAGGATCAGCATGAAGTAGGGCAATTCCCGACCCTTGCGGCCAGTGAGGTGATTCCATTGATGCAGAAACATGGTCAACTCCTGTTCAGGGGGAAAATGCGCTCCACAGGGCTCACCTTGATTCACCCGCAGGTGATGATGCAACTGACATGCCGCAGCATGGCAGCACAGCTGCAGCGAACGTAAGTGCAGCCGAAGGCGTCCCTTTCAGCAGGTGCCCGGATACACTTAAGGAAGGAGGAAGAAGGCCGGAAAAGAAATCTGCCCATGCGGTACGGAGAAAGGAAAGCCATGAGCCAGGACAACAATCAGAAGATCGTGCTTATCACCGGCGCCAACCGGGGCATCGGACTGGAAACGGCCCGCCAGCTCGCCCAGCGTGGCCTCCAGGTTGTTATCGGCGCCCGCGATGAGGCGAGCGGCCGGCGTGTTGCCGACGCCATCAATGCGGATGGCGGGAAGGCAACCTTCCTGTCGCTCGACGTGAGCAGCACCAGCAGCATCCGCAAGGCGGCCGGGGAGTTTGCCCGAATTGCCGATCACCTGGATGTCCTGATCAACAACGCCGGCATCTACCCCGACAAGGGGCTGACCATCCTGACCTTATCGCGCGAGCGCATCGATCAGACCTTCCAGACCAACACCTTCGGGCCGCTGGAAGTCACTCAGGCGTTCTTGCCGTACCTGCGCAAGTCCGGCGCGGCACGCATCATTAACGTATCCAGCGGCTTGGGCCAGCTCGAGGGGCTGTCGCCCGACGTGCCCAGCTACTGCCTCTCGAAGCTGACGCTCGACGGCCTGACTATCATGCTGGCTCAGGCATTGCGGGCCGAGCGCATCGCGGTGAACGCGATGTGCCCCGGCTGGGTCCGCACGGAGATGGGCGGCCCCAACGCCTCACGCTCCATCGAGGAAGGCGCGGATACCGCCGTCTGGCTGGCGCACGAGGCAGCGCACAAGTTGACGGGGAAGTTCTTCCGCGACCGGAAGGAGATTCCGTGGTGAGTTGAAGCCCAGAGACCGGCGCAGGCAACAAGAGCGTTTCGCAAAAGATTTACATTTGCATGCGAAGGAAATCGGGGAGACAAACCACAGGCGCAACTATTCTCAGCTGCCAAGCCATGGCTTCGGAGCGCGCTTCTCGGACGCGGGCCGCTTGCTGCTCTGTCTCTCAGAGTGAAAAGGATTGCCGGCTACTTGACGAAGTATCTCGGCCGATAAAAAGGGAACGTATTCGTCGTGTGGGTCAGCCCAGGGGTCCGGACGACTTACCGCAAATTCAGCGAAATACGCGGCGCGCCTGAGCAACTCGCGCGTCGAAATGCCGGAAACTGCCTCCAGAGGATGGATTATGGCCCGCAAGTCCGCATCCGGAATTGACCGCGTCTCTTCAATCCATCGCGCGATGGCTTCGCAATCGCCCTCGTATTGGATATTGAAGGCCGCCCCTTCAGCATCATAAGCTGCTTTGCCCAGCTCATCGCGTGTTGCCCGTCCGGCGACGTACTGCTCCGCGACCTCGACAGCCCGGCGGCTTTTCTCTTGTGGAAGCAGCTTCCAGATTGCAACACAACAGGCCAGGTAGTACTCATGCAACAGCCGACGCAGGCCCACCTCGTCGTCGATGTAGGCTTGCCTGAGCCCGCCGAGTATCTGCAGCACATCGTCGGAGGCGAACCACTCAATTTCTGTCATCTGGTTCCTTCCCTTCTCGCGTCCTCCTCTACGATGATGGGGACGGCAAAGCTCAGCCCCGCATTCATTTCGGCTTCCACGCCGGCCGGCCACCCTCCAGCGGGCCTTCGGCTTTCAGAATTTCGGTCGCGTTCTTGCCATCCGCGTCCATAAGGTAAAGCGACCCGGCGTCGTCGCCCGCCTCGAAATGCTGAAAAGCGATTTTCTTGCCGTCCGGCGACCAGGCACATTGCGTGTTCTGTCCGCCCAGGGAAGTCAACTGCTTCTTGTTTTTGCCGTCCGCATCAAAGACGAAGATTTCCACGCAGCCGGGGGTGCTCTCGGCAAAGACGATCTTCTTGCTGTCGGGCGACCAGGCCGGACAGAGGTAGGCGTAGCCGCCGTCCGCCTGGGAAATGTCCCGCGGGTTTTGGCCGTCGGCATCCATGACAAAGACGCGGAAGCCGCCGGCGCGGCTGGACGTGAAGGCGATCTTCTTGCCGTCCGGCGACCAGGCGGCCGAGGCGTCGTGGGCGGGGTCGTTGCTGAGGTTGACGGAGTTGGACCCGTCCGCGTCGATGACGAAGATCTCCTGATTGTTCGGCGCGAGCATGCGGCTGAAGGCAATCTTCTTGCCGTCCGGCGACCACGTAGGGTAGCGGTCCATCAGGTTGTCCTTGGTGAGGCGCGTCACCTGGCTGCCGTCGGCGTCCATGACGTAGATCTGGAAGACGCCGTCGCGGTTGGACGCGAAGGCGATTTTCTTGCCGTCCGGCGACCAGGCCGGGTAGCCGTCCACGCCGCTGCTTTCCGTGAGGCTCTTGGGACTGCTGCCGTCGGCGTTCATGAGAAAGATATCGACGTGGCCGGTGCGGTTGGAGGCATAGAGGAGTTTGGCCTGCGCCGGCTCGCCGGCGCTCGTGCTCAGGGCCAGCGCACATCCGAGCGCCAATGCCGCGAGGACGGACCTCATTGCCAAATCCTCCCAAAGAGTCGGCGGGAAGGGACATGCTGCATTAGACAGTAGAACGCAAGATAGAGGCTTAGCAAGCAAAAACTGTGAATGCGTTCGTCCCTTTTCCGGCAAATAATAGATAGAGACGTAAACGCGACTCCTCCCAGGCAGCGTATGGCGACCAGGCAACTGAACGGTTTTCTCCGGCGTGTCCGCACTGCCATGCTTGTGCATGAGGCCGGGGGCGCGAGCGATGCGCAATTGCTGGAGGCGTTTGTCGTCCAGAAAGACGAAGCCGCGTTTGCAACCCTGGTGCGGCGGCACGGCGCCATGGTGTGGGGCGTGTGCCGGCGCGTGGTCGGCCATGTTCAGGATGCCGAGGATGCCTTTCAGGCGACGTTTCTGGTCCTGGTTCGTAAGGCGAGTACGATCATGCCGCGAGCGCTGGTGGGCAACTGGTTGTACGGCGTGGCCTATCGCACGGCGCTGAAGGCGCGGGCAACTGCCGCGCGGCGGCGCGCCGTCGAACGTCAGGTGGATGTCCTGCCGGAAGTGCACGCCGCAGCGAAGGACACCTGGCCCGATCTGCAAAAGCTGCTCGATCAAGAGCTGGAGTGCCTGCCCAGGAGCTATCGGGCCGCCATCGTGCTTTGCGATCTGGAAGGGAAGACGCACAAGGAGGCGGCCCGGCAAATGGGCTGGCCGGTAGGGACGCTATCCACGCGTTTGCTGCGGGCGCGGGCGCTGTTGGCGAAGCGACTGGCCCGCCGGGGCGTCGCGCTGTCTGCAGGGGGCGTAGCCGTCTTGCTTTGCGAGCAGGTGGCGCAGGCCTCGGTGCCGGCCACGGTGCTCTCATTTACAATCCAGGCCGGCGCTGTCTATGCGGCGGGGCCGGCGGCCGGCGGGTTGTCCGCCCGGGTTGCCGAGTTAACGGAGGCCACGCTGAAAGCCATGTTGTTAGCCAAACTCAAGATCACGGTTGCCCTGGTGCTGGCAGTGGGCATCGTCGGCTCCGGAACGGGCTTGCTGACTTATCAAAAACTGGCGGCACAACCAGCCGACAAGCAAGAGGAAGCCACGGCCAAGCTAAAGCCGCGTCCGGACGCGCGCAGCAAAAACAAACTGGAGGCAGCGAACGCGAACGTGAAAGCCGCAGAGGCGCAGCTTCTTCTGGCAGAGGCAAACTACGTCCTGGCCAAGGCCAACTACGAGGCCGCCAAGGCTTCGGCCGGGATAGCCAAAGTCCGCGCGCAACGACAGCTACGCTGGCGCATCTTGTTCGACACGCAGAATGGCAAAGATTACGCCGACCAACTCGAGGCCCTGGGCGCCATGCTCGCCATTCCTTCCGAGGACCAGGCAAAGTACAACGTGGTCCATGATCTCAGCCAACGACCGGTAAAAACCAGCGTGGAAGACGTGAGCAAAACCCAGCACATCTTCTGGATTGACAGCGACCCGCGCAGCGTCGCGCCGCTCTCGGAGGCCCTCGGATTGAAGTGCACGCCACAGGCTATTGTGGTCTTCCTTCCCAGGTACATCGAGGATGAACTGCTGCGCAAAGAGCTGGCTTATGCCAAGAGGAAGGAAGAAGATATCCAGGAGACCAGCTTCAAGCTCTACCAGTCGAAGACGGGTTTCCAGATCAAAGTAGCCTCGCAAACACAGAAGAGATAAGGTGCTGCGGCAATGGAGGACAGCAATCCGCACCGATGGCATAGTCCTGTGGCGTGTATGCGATTCTGGCGGATGCACGTGGATCATCGGGGCGTGAGGAAGTAAAACCCGAGCAGCACGGGAAAGAAGGCAAGCAGAACGGCAGCGCAGCCGGCGCGCTTGTTCATAAGGCCGTGCTTGAGGCCGATGGCTTCCACGGCGTCCTTGGCATCCTTCAAACCGGCCCCAGTCCTTTCACGATATAGTTTGATCGCTTCAATTTTTTGACCCTGCTCCAATAGCGCGAGCAGTTCTTCCTCCGACACCCCGGCAAGCTGGCCCGACATACGCGGATTCTCGCCTCGTGCCAATGCCTCTACCAGCGCTTTGGCAGAAGCGAGGGCAGTTCCGGTTCGGTCCCGGTACAGCTTGATCGCTCCAATCTTCTGTCCCTGTTGCAAGAGCGCCAGAAGTTCCGCCCGAAGTTCACCGTCCAATTCGTTCGCCACAGGCAACGAGCGTCCTTGTTCCAGGGCTTCCACCGCCTCCTTGGCAGCAGCCAGGCCGGCGGCGGTCGCCTCGCGATAGACACGGATCGCCTCAATCTTCTGCCCTTCCGCAAGCAGAGAACGAATGCGTTCCTCCAGGTCTTGATCCTCTGGATAGCTCGACATTGGGGGGCACTCCGGATTATGGCGCGGTCGAGGATTGCATTGTAATGAGGGCAGAGCAGCAAAGCATTCGGAATCTTGGTATAAGGACAGAAGGCGTTTATGGCATCCATTTACCCTGTCCCGAAGCGGTCATGGCAGCACAACAGGCACTCGTCGGCTCGCGCGCGCCCGCCTTTCGCCTCCCCTGCAGCCGCATGCCGGGTTCGAGCCGGGACCACGCCGACCTGGCGGATTCCCAGGATCGCTGGCTGGTCTTGATGTTTTATCCGCGCGATTTCTCCTTGATCTGCCCGACCGAGTTGACGGCCCTGAGCACGCGGATCGACGAGTTTCGCCGCCGCCACTGCGACGTGCTGGCCATTAGTACTGACCCGGTCGCGACGCACGAGTGCTGGGTGGCGACACCCAAGGCCCAGGGCGGGTTGGGCGAACTCCATTTTCCGCTGGCCAGCGATGAGGACGGCGCCGTGAGCCAGGCCTACGGGGTTTACGTGCCTCAGCAGCGTATCGCCCTGCGTGGGCTGTTCATCATTGACCCCAACGGAGTTCTGCAGTACCAGGTGGTTCACAACCTGAGCGTGGGACGCCGGGCCGAGGAAGTCCTGCGCGTCCTGGACGGTTTGCAAACCGGCGGGCTCTGTCCGTCCGATTGGGAATCATCGGCCCCTACTATCGATCCGACCCGCACGCTCGGTCCCAACAGTGTTCTGGGACAATACCGGCTGGAAGCCGAGCTCGGCCGCGGCTCTTTCGGCGCCGTCTACCGAGCCTATGATATCCTCCTGGAGCGCCGGGTCGCCTTGAAGGTGCTGCGCGCGGACGCAGGCATTTCTTATGAGGCGCTCTTGCGCGAGGCACGCCTGGCGGCGGCCCTGATTCATCCCCATATTTGCACGGTCTTGAGCGTGGACGCCAGCGAAGGGATCCCGATGATCGTCATGGAGTATCTGGACGGGCAGCCCCTTAGCTTGCTCCTGGAAGCGGGATCGCTGCCCGTGCACCAGGTCGCGACGATTGGCCGGCAAGTCGCCCTGGGCATGGCCGCCGCCCACCTGCAAGGAATCGTTCATGGCGATCTCAAGCCGGCCAACGTTATGGTCACCAGGGCCGGCGTCGCCAAGATTCTCGACTTCGGGCTGGCACGGCGACAGCCACGGTCTTCTGCCGATGCGGAGCCGGGCGACCGGAATGGCGAGGGACCGCGGGGACTCTCCGGCACGCCCAATTACATGGCTCCCGAGCAAGTACGCGGGCAACCGGCGTCCCCGGCCAGCGATGTCTTTTCCCTCGGCCTGATTCTCTACGAAATGCTGACCGGAAATCATGCGATCCCGGGCGACACGATCTGGGAAGTGCTGCGCGGGGTCAGCACGCTTGACGCGGAACGTCTCGCCGTGGAGGTCGATGACCGCTTCGGGTCCATTTTGCGGCGGGCACTTATTTCCGACTGGCAGAGCCGGAGCATTACCATGTCCGAGATCGCAGCGCTGCTGGACCACTTGCCCGTGGCGTCCATGTAGGACAGCGCCGATTAGCGGGTCCAGGCGAGCCATTTCTGAAACAGAGCCTTGACGAATGGCTTCAGGCGTGTCCGGTAATAGGCATCGCCGAGCTTTTTGAGTACCTCCGCCTGGGTCGGGTACGGGTGTATGGTGCGTGATAGTACGCCCAGGCCCTGGCCACTCACCAGGGCCAGGGTGACCTCCGCGATCATGTCGCCGGCATGGCTGGCGACAATCGTGCCGCCGAGAATCCGGTCGCTGCCCTTGCGGACATGGATTTTGGCGAAGCCATTGGTTTCACCGTCCAGAACCGCGCGGTCGACCTCTTGCAGGTCTTGCATGAACGTTTGCAATTCGATGCCGCGCTTCTTCGCCTCGCTTTCGGAAATGCCGACATGAGCGATTTCCGGCTCGGTGTACGTGCACCAGGGAATAGTGAGAGCGCTCGCCCGGGCGCGCCCCAGAAACAGGGCATTGCGAATGACAATCCGCGCCTGGGCATCGGCCGCATGCGTAAACTGGTACGCCGAGCAGATGTCACCGGCGGCGAAAATGCGCTTGTTGCTGGTCTGAAGATAGTCATTGACATGCACGCCTTTGCGCGTGTCGTAGGTCACCCCGGCCGCCTCCAGGTTCAAGCCTTCGACATTGGGTTGCCTGCCGACGGCCACCAGGATCTCGTCAACGCGCAACTCCTCCGAAACCCCGGCGCGCTTGATCCGCAGGACCTTGTCAGCGCCCTGGATTTCCACGCTCTCGACCTGGCTCTCCGGCACAATCTTGATGCCTTCACGTAGAAAGACTTGCTGCACGCGCTCGACGGCATCGCGCTCTTCTTTTTCAAGGATTTGCGGTTTGTTGGCAATCAGCGTGACACCGGCGCCAAACCGTGCAAACGCCTGCGCCAGTTCGCAGCCAATCGGCCCGGCGCCGATTACGGCAAGCCGCTCCGGCAAGGCTGTGAGCGAGAAAATGGTTTCATTGGTCTGGTAGCCGGTCGCGACCAGGCCGGGGATGGAGGGCACGGCGGGCCGGGTACCCGTGGCGATGACCGCCTTCTTGAAGCGGAGCGTTTTGCCGGCCACCTCCACGGCATCGGCGCTCGAAAAGCGCCCGCTGCCGAGAAACACATCGACCCCAAGGCTGCGAAACCGCCGGGCCGAGTCATTGGCGCTGATCTGGGCGCGCAGGCGGCGCATCCGTTCCATGACCGCGGCAAAATCAACCGTCACTGCCCCGGATACCCTGGTGCCAAATGTTCCAGCGTCGCGGACATCGGCGGCGGCGCGGGCAGCACGCAGGACTGCCTTGGAGGGCACGCAGCCGACGTTCAAACAATCGCCTCCCAGCAAATGCTTTTCAATCAAGGCCACGCGCGCGCCAAGACCCGCTGCCCCGGCCGCGGTCACCAGCCCCGCCGTACCTGCGCCGAGCACTACCAGGTTGTAGCGCGGCGCCGGCTTGGGGTTGATCCAGTCGACCGGATGGACATTGGCCAGGAGCGCCTCGTTGTAGACGTCGTCGGGGAGCACGGACAACTTCTCAGCCATGATCGTCTCCGGGCCAAGGCCGCCTGTTCGCCGGGTTTCGCCTGTCCGGGTAAGATATATGTATTCATTCCGCGCGAGGACGAAGTCTTATGTCCTTCTGGGACCATCTTGAACCTTACTGGGAACTTATTACCGCAGCCGGCACGATTCTCGGCCCTGTGCTGAGCGCCTTCACCATCGGCTTCATCCTGGTGACGAAGAAGAACTCGACCTCGGCCGTGGCCTGGTGTTTGCTGGTTTTTTTCTTGCCGCTCATCGGGCCGCTGTTTTTTCTGTTGTTCGGCTATCAACATGTCAAGGTTCCCCTGGCGCGCAAACGGCGCCACCGCCGGCTTTTCGAAAGCAAGCATCCGCGGCAGCGGGCGGAGACTACGCGCGGCTCCTCTGCGGCGGCCCGCTTGGACGATCAGAGTGCGGCGCCCTGGGAACAAGTCAGCCGGCTGGCCCATCGCTTCGGCGCTTTCCCCGTCACGAGCGATAATCGCATCAAGTTTTACGTTGAAGGGCGGACTGCCTTTGCGGACATGCTCGAGGCGATCCGCAATGCCAGGCACCACATCCACCTGGAGACATTTATTTTTCAGCCCGATGAGACGGGCAGACTTTTCCTGGAGGCACTAACGCAGAAGGCCAGAGAGAATGTGGAAGTGCGCCTGCTCTATGACGCCATGGGCTCGCACCGCCTGCCCAGGCGCCTGCTGCGCCCGCTGCACGAGGCCGGCGGCAAATCGAGTGTCTATTTGCCGATCAGCCCGTTGCGCCGCCGCATTCAGATCAACATGCGCAACCATCGAAAGATCCTGGTGGTGGACGGCCGGACCGCATTTACCGGTGGGCTGAACGTGGGCAGTGAGTACCGCAGCGACAATCCGCGCTTTGGCTTCTGGCGCGACACCCATCTCAAGCTGGAAGGCCAGGCCGTGGCCGGCTTGCAGCGCATCTTCATCGAGGACTGGGATTTCGCCGCCGGCGAGAACCTCTACGCTGAAGCCTACTTTCCCCGCTCGGAAGGAAGCGGTTCGTGCCCGGTCCAGATCATCGATTCGGGCCCCGACCGGGAACAGAAATCGATTCGCGAAATCTATTTTGCCGCCATGCTGCGGGCCCGCAAGCGTCTGTGGATTGCCTCGCCCTATTTTGTGCCGGACGCCGGCTTGCTCGACGCCCTCTCGCTGGCCGGCTACCTGGGCGTGGATGTCCGGCTGCTGACACAAGACCATCCCGACAAGTGGATCCCGCTCTTTGCCGCCCGTTACTACCTGGGAGAAATGTTGAACGCGGGCGTGAAGGTCTATCAGTACACGAAGGGAATGATGCACTCCAAGGTCGTGCTGGTAGACGGAGAATGGGCCTCGGTAGGCTCGGCCAACCTGGACAATCGCAGCATGTATCTGAACTTTGAAGCCAACTGCTTGATCTATTCGGCAGAGGCCGTGGCAGAGCTGGAGGATGCGTTTCGGGACGACCTGAAACATGCCATTCGCCTGGAGAGACACGCTTTCCGCCGCCGGCCGTTGTCCAGCCGGCTGCTCGACAACGCCTGCCGGCTGCTCTCACCGATTCTTTAATCAGAGGCAGAAGTCAGAGGTCAGCAATCTGACTGACTTCTGACTTCTGACCTCTGACTTCTGACCTCTGACTTCAGGCCACGACGCGGTTTCGGCCGCTGTGTTTGGCCCGGTGCAAGTTGTTGTCGGCCTGGCGAATCAATTCGGTGGGCGTCAGCGAGTCGTCGCCGGATGTGCCGGCCACGCCAAGGCTGACTGTGATGTTGAAAGTCTTGTTCTCGAACTGGAACTGGTGATTGGCGACGATGCTGCGAATGCGCTCGGCGACCTGGGCGCCGCCCTGCAGCGTGCTTTCCGGCAAGACAATGACAAACTCCTCGCCGCCGTAACGCGCGAACAGTTCTTCCTTGCGGACCACGGACTTGACGCAGGCCGCCAGTTCGCGCAGCGTGAAATCGCCGCCCAGGTGGCCGTGTTCTTCGTTAATCGATTTGAACAGGTCAATGTCAAAGAGGATGAGCGCCAGCGGCCGCTGATAGCGCGCCGAGCGGGCCAGCTCGCGGTCAAGGAACTCCATGAGATAGCGTTTGTTGTGAATATCGGTAAGGGCGTCGATGATGGTCAGGCGGTAGATTTCCTCGTGATATTCCGATTCGACGTTGCCGCCCGCCAGGAAGCGATAGATGCAGTTGCCGACGCGGAGATAATCGCCGTCGTTGAGCTTGTGCGAGGCGGCCGGCACATCGTTCACAAACGTGCCATTGGTGCTCTGGAGATCGACCGCCGCATAGCCTTGCATGCCAGGCTGAATGCGGGCGTGACGACGGGACACCGAGTGATCGTTGATGCGGATCTCGCAATCGTTGCCGCGGCCGATGACCACGGGCGCTTCACCCAATTGATAGCGGGCTCCCATGCCGGGGCCGGTGGGATAAATGTGCACCAGACAGGCATGCCGATTCGTGACCGACACGGGCCGTTCGGGTGCGGTGACCCAGGTCTCGGTTATCCGTTGTTCCAAAACCTCTCCGGACACGCAAACCTCCCTGAGCCGAATTCGCGAAACGAACCCCACAGGCGGCCAGAACCGAGGCCGCAATCCTTGCTATGCCTACAGTCTAAGTCACGATGAAGCCTTCGCCAAACGTGATGGATGAGGCTGGAGAAAAATCCGAGAAGGCCTCGAAGAGGCGTTCTCTGAATGCTACGCCTTTGCCGCCAAGGATTTATGGAGACTACGGACGGCGTACCGAACCGGAGATTCCGAGCAGTTGACCTTCCGGCTCATGGAGGTCGATAAGAACGGGCTCGGGCGATTCATCCACGCCGACGTTTCCTGCCAGATCACGCGCCGTGACGCGCAGATAGACCCGATAGGGCATATTCGGCGCAAGCTGCCAAACATAGCGGCCGGTATTGGTCAGGTGCGTGGCGATGTTGTTCCAGACGCCGTCCGGTCGTTCGGCCCACTCAAGCGTAATGGGATCTGGCGCCAGGCTGCGATCGCTGGCCGACCACGTCAAAATTAGCGCATCGCGCCGGCTGGGGTCGGGCTGCGGGTAGAAGAGCCGGGTGGCAGGAGGCGTCGTGTCGACCTCGATGCGCATCTGCGGCAAATCGCCCAACTGTGGCGGCCTGCCCCCAAGACCGGCCCGGCTGGTGACGACGAGGCGAAGGCCATAAATCCCTTCGCCCGGTAAGTTGGCCGTCATGGGTGGCTTCAAATCGGCATCCTCGCCGAATGGCTCCCAGGTGCGGCCATCGTCCTTGGTGAGGTAGAGAGCGACCCGGCCGACGCCCGACGGGCCGACCTTGGTGACTTCGTAATCCAGCGTCACCTGCGGTGTATTGGTGAGTTGCAGAGGCGCCACGGGAGCGCCGGGCCAACGCGACATGGCCGGCCGCATCGACTGCGACATGGGACCGCCCTGATTCAGCGGATTGATGTAGCGGCTTTCGCTCTCCGAGCCGTAGCTATTGGCCGGTTGGTTGTTGGGCATTGCCGGAGGTCCCCAGGCGCGGTCCTGCCCATTGCGCGGCTCGGGCTGGTTCATAGTCTGCTGCATGGGGCGCATGCTTTCATAGTTTGAGCCGGCCAGGTTCCTGTTCTGATAGGGCACAGGCGGCGGCGTTGCCGTAGATCCTGCAAACGCAGGTGCCGGCGCTGCCGGTGTAAAAGGAGCTGCAGGCGGAGCAACTGCCGCTGGCGCCGCGGATCCTTGAGTAGCAGAAGGTTGCTGAGTCTGCTGCGGTGCCAGAGTGCTCAGGTCAGGTTGGGGAAGCGCAGCCCCAGCGCTGCCATTGGTCGGCGCCATGCTCGCCGCAGGGTTCGCCTGCGCCATGTTAGCCGCCGGAGCCGGCGTCAAAGTTGTCGGCGCCGGCGGCGTGGCGACAAAAGACATCGCCTTGGCGACAATTTCTTTCTGATCGATGCCGACGTTGCCGGCAATGTCCATCATCTTCAACCGCAACGTGACCGGCCCGGAATTGATGAACTGGAATGACGTCTGACCCGTCATGGCCGGCTGAATCGGCGCCGAATACCACATGTAAGCAGGCGCGTCCGGCGTGCGGTATTCGAGCTTGAGCGTGGACAGGTCCGGGTGATCTTCCTGAATTTCCCATTTGACGACGATCTCATCCGCCTGTCTGTCGGCCGAGACAATGCGCACGCCGGGCTTGAGCGTATCGACCAGCACCTTTTCGCGCGGCGGCGCCTTATAGATATCCGGCGGCTGGCGCTTGCCCTGAATATCCACCAGGCAAATATTGAACCAGTAGAGCCCGTCGCTCGGGGCAAAGAATTTGAAGCCATCTTGATCCGGCGCGAGGACGCCGACTTCGTTCCAGGTTACGCCCTGGTCCGAGGAGGCGAACAGGATCAACTCCTTGATCTTGTCGCGCTGACCTTCCCCTATCTGGACTGGGATTTTGAAATTCCGCGTGTTCATGGGGATGACGTCGGAAGACGGCGCACCTGCGGCCAGCAACGCCAGTGTCAAGGCTAATGACCCCGTGCTCATTTGCGCATCCTCCCCAAAATGACAGCCTGCGGGGACCGTGGGCGCGGTCCGTATGAGTTTGATCGGCTGTATGGGCCGGGTTCTGCAAACATTTCGGAAAAATAGCGCAAAACATTAAAGATGTTCGCGACCGCCCGGCATTCGACTTCTCCACGCCGTCGTGTAACAATAGGCGTATGGACATGCAAGAAATGCGCAGTCTGCTCGAGCAAATCCGCGGCGGCAACCTGGCGATTGACGAGGCCCTTCAGCGCCTGGAGAATCCCGCGGTGTCGGATCTTGGCTACGCCAATGTCGATCTCCATCGGCGACAGCGCTGCGGCTTTCCGGAAGTGATCTTTTGTGAGGGTAAATCTTGCACCTGGGTGGACGGCGTGGTGCGCAAGCTTGCCGAGGCAGGCCAGGATTGCCTGGCCACGCGCGTCAATGACGAGCAGGCCGAGCACCTGGCGCGGCAATTTCCGCAAGGACAGCAGGACCGCCTCGGCCGCACCTTCTGGTTGCCCGCCGGCCCGCGCCAACCGCCGCAGGGCCGCGTCATCGTCATCACTGCCGGGACGAGCGATTTGCCGGTGGCTCAGGAAGCCGTGGTGACTGCCCGCGCTCTGGGTTGCGAGGTGGAGCTGCTGGCCGATGTGGGCGTGGCAGGCATTCACAGGCTGCTGCGCCATTGCGAGCGCTTCAGCCAGGCGGATGCCATCGTCGTGGTTGCCGGTATGGACGGCGCCTTGCCCAGCGTCGTTGGCGGGCTGGTGGATTGTCCGGTCATCGCGGTGCCGACCAGCATCGGCTACGGCGCCGCCTTCGGCGGGCTGGCAGCGCTCCTTACCATGCTCAATAGCTGCTCGGCCGGCGTGGTGGTCGTCAATATCGATAGCGGCTTCAAGGGCGGCTATGTTGCCGCCACCATCGCCCGCCGGGCGGCCAGGAATCCAGCGGGGACTATTTGATCGTGCGCGGGCTGCACCACCCCGAAGCGCCAGTTTTTGAAATTGCGCTTTCCTGTTGACGTAATGCCACGGCCTTGTGCCGTGGTCGGTTACGCTAGTTTCTATCTAGCCCAGGAGCCTTTTAGCCTGCAGATGCCACGGCCTTGTGCCGTGGTACTTCACGCTCTTTTCTGGCGGGCAGCAACCAACGTGAACGACCACGGCACAAGGCCGTGGCATCAAATGCGCAATATCGCCTCGTCTGCGTAGAAGCCAACGTAAAACACCACGGCACAAGGCCGTGGCATTGATTCACCGCGCTTGAGCGATGATAAAAACGCAGCTTCAAAACTGGCGCTTCGGATTGGTATCGCGCACGCTGAAATCTGATTAAGGAATGAGTTGCGGCAAGGCTGCTGATTCGCGCAGGTGGCGCAAAGGAAGGATGAACACGGTGCCGTCCGTGAGCGGCACAAATGCCTCGTCCTTGCCGTAGGCCACAGGCGTGGCGACCGGCGCCGCCCGCGCCTTGAGCGTGTAAGCGCCGCCGCGCGGCTGGCCGGTTTCCGGGTTGAGAGCGAGGAAACGGCCGGAAAGATT
>DASZFN010000151.1:0-8114 GCA_035939715.1 Gemmataceae bacterium
CGGCAGCGAGATCGTAACGTGTGTTCCCTGGTGCGGCGTGCTGGCAATGGAAACCGTGCCGCCGTGAAGCGTGGCGATACTTTTGACAATAGCCAGGCCGAGGCCAACACGCACCGAGGAGTTGGCGCGGGCCTGATCGACGCGATAGAAGCGGTCGAACACATAGGGCAAGTGTTCTGGGGCAATGCCGCAGCCGCTGTCCGACACTTCGATCTGAATCCTATCTCCGCTTCGATTGGCAGTAAGCTTGATAGCGCCGTTCGCCGCCGTGTGCGCGACGGCGTTGGCGATGAGATTGCCGACAGCACGCTGGAAGAGCGTGCGATCGATCTCAGCGTCCAGGCCGTCCGGGGCAATAACCTCGAGCTTGATTCCTGCCTCGCTTGCTGCAGCCTCATAGAAATCGCGCACCAGGGACAATTCACGGCCAAGGTCGATTGTCTCTTTGACGATTTGCGTCTGTGGACTTTCGGCACGGGCGAGAAAGAGCAGGCTGTCGATCAGCTGCGTGAGGCGTACACATTCCTCCAGGCAAGAGCCGAGGACTTCACGATACTCCTCAGGCGAGCGCTCCTTGCCGAGCGCTACTTCAGCTTCACCGCGAATATTGTTCACGGGTGTCCGTAGCTCATGGGCAATGTCGGCGGAGAAGCGTGCCAGGCGATTGAAGGACTCTTCAAGCCGGTCCAGCATTTCGTTAAAGGTGGCGGCAAGCGTGGAAAGCTCGGCGGGAAAGCGGGCCGCCTCGATACGGGCGTCCAGGGTTGTGGCGCGAATCTGCCGGACCGTATCGGTGACCTCTGCCACCGGCCGCAGGCCGCGGCGGGCGATGTGATAGCCGCCCAGCGCGCAGGCGACCAGGGCGATGCCCAGAACGAGCCACAAGTTTCTTCGGTAACCGGCCAGCAGCTCCTCTTCATAGGTGCGATCGAAGGCGAGTTGAATTAGCCGGCTTTCCGGTCCGGAGCGGCCGACGTGGGCTTGCACGGCCAGGAGAAGAAAGGTCCTACCGCTTGCGGTCTCGATCTCCCGAGCTCGACCCGGCTCGGCGTCGATGGCCGTAGCTTGCGGGAAAACTTCTGTGGTCAGCTCCTTGCTCATGCCTGGGGTTTCCAGCAGGGATCGGCCGCTGGCATCGAGAATGCGCACGAAGACCTGCGCATATTGCCGGGCCGCCCACTCTTCCTCGGCCTCGCGCTCAATGGACTTGATGTCGTCGGGGCGTTCGCGCAGCAGCTTCCGCAGCAGGTGCACCTTGTCGGCCAGAAATTGATCGTCCTCGCGATCCAGGTTGGTGCTGAGCACCCAGTAGAGGAAACCCGTGGCGCCGAGAATCAACAGGAAAGCCGAGCCTGCATACCAGGCGGTCAGGCGGGCGGCCAGCGACCACGGCCGCCGGACCGGTTTGGCAGGGGCAACTTCAACGGCGTCTTTCGAGGACATAACCTGCGCCACGCACGGTATGGATAAGCTTTTCTGCGAACGGGTCATCCGCCTTCGAACGCAGGCGGCGAACGTGCACGTCCACGACATTCGTCTCCGCATCCAGGCTCACGCCCCAGATTTCCTGGGCGATTAACGACCGCGACAGCACTTCGCCGGTCCGCCGTCCCAGGAGAGCCAGCAAGGCAAATTCCTTGGGCGTCAGGTCCAGACGCTTGCCCGCGCGGAGCGCCTTGTTGTGGACCAGATCGAGTTCCAGGTCGCCGATGTGCAAGACTTCCGGCTGGCGGGCGGAGGTTCGCCGCAGGATCGAGTCGATGCGCGCCAGCAGCTCGGAAAACGCAAACGGCTTCACCAGGTAATCGTCGGCCCCTAGGCGGAGCCCCTTGACCCGATCGTGGATGGCGTCGCGGGCGGTCAGAAAAAGGACGGGAGTTTGCTTTCCCGCCTGGCGCAACTCCGCCAGCACCGACCAGCCGTCGCGCTCCGGGAGCATCACGTCGAGGATCATCAGGTCATACGAGCCAGTGAGCGCGGAATGCAGACCGGCCTCGCCATGGCCGGCAGTCGCCACGCTGAAGCCGTGCTCCGTGAGTCCCTTGCGGAGGTAAGCGGCCGTCTTCTTCTCGTCTTCGACAACCAGAATCTTCATCTCTTAATCTTACTCTGAATCTTGCTCTTAATCGTCTTCCTAATCTTAATCTTCCTCCTACTCTTTCTCTTTTGTCGGGCAGCTCTGCTAATCCTAAAAAATTAGGTGTGCAGGCAAAGGAGCGCGCGTTATAATGGCAGGCGCTTGTGGGATACGATCCGATCGTGTCCGGTGCCGTCGACACGATCGGAATCGTATCCCACATTCCAGCCCTCATCCCGGGGACCGCCGATCATGTTATTCTCATCGCAATTGCCGCTGAAGAGTCTAATTGAATTTTGCCGCGTGCTGCGGCACAACCTTGGCGCCGGCTTGAGCATTGTCAAGGTGTTTCGCCAGCAGGCGGACCGGGGCAGCATGCAAATCCGGCCCATCGCTGGACGCATCGGCGAGGAACTGGAAAAAGGCGAAAGCCTGGAGTCGGCTCTCAAGAACGAGCGGCAGCACTTTCCGGGCATGTTTGTGTCGCTGGCCGTGGTCGGCGAGCAATCGGGATCCCTTCCGGAAGTTCTGACGGAACTGGAAAAGTATTTCCTGGTCCAGCAAAAGCTGGGTCGCGAGTTCCGGCGGCAGATCGCCTGGCCGGTGTTCCAGTTTGTTGTGGCCGGACTGGTGATCCCGGCAATGATACTGCTGCTCAGCCTGTTCAATTCGAAATTCGATCCGCTGGGGTTCGGCCTGACTGGCGTTTCGGGGGCCGTCACGTTCATGCTTTTCTTCTACGGTACCCCTGTGGCGCTCATTATTGCCTACAAGATTTTCACCCGCAGCTTAAGTGCGGCGGCCGCCGCGCAAAGGGTTCTGCTGCGCCTGTGGGCCATTGGCCCCTGCCTGCAGGCCATTGCGCTGATGCGCTTCTGCCTGGCCCTGCGCCTGACCATGGAAACCGCCATGCCGGTCAAGCGGGCTCTCCGGCTAAGCCTCGCCGCGACGGGCAACGCGGCATTTGAAGCGGAGGCCGGCACCGTGGAAGAGGCCATTCGCGACGGCGAAGACCTCAGTCTTGCCTTGTCGCGCACGGGTGTTTTCCCGGAAGAGTTTCTTGGCATTCTCACGAACGCGGAGGAAGGCGGCAGGCTGGTCGAAGTGATGGCGAACCAGGCGGACTATTACCAGGACGAAGCCACGCGGCGCATGAGCATTTTGTCCCAGGTTACTGCCTGGAGTGTCTATATACTGATAGCCTGCGTTATTATCTTCTTGATTTTCCGCCTCTACAGCAGCTATATCGGCGTCATCAATTCGCTGACCTGAACCAAATCATCGTGCACGATTGCACCGTATGTAAGCCGAAGCGCCGGTTTTGAAGTTGGGCTCTTTACAAGAGCCAGGACCCCTGCCGGCTCGTCCGGCAGGTGAAGCAGTTCACGCAGTCGGGCTGCAGCAGCCGACGAACTCCTTCACCTGCCGGTCAAGCCGGCAGGGGTCGACAATAAGAACGGCGCCGTCTAGCCCCCGAACTGCTTCCCCTGCCGGACGAGCCGGCAGGGGTCTGGTGAGACCAAGGCTATAGATAGAAGCGCCACAGCAGTGGAGCTTCTACCAGTCCACCTTCCGCCCCATTCCCGTCGCTACCGCCTTGGCATAAACCTTGGCCGCCACGGCAATGTCTTCGATGGCGATGCCCAGCGACTTGAACAGCGTCACATCTTGCGGGTGGGCCCGGCCGGTGTAGCGGCCGACGATGACCTGGCCCAGCTCATGAATGTCGGCCCAGTGAATCGAGCCGTCTTCCAGGGGCTGTACGAAATCGCCGGCCTCGATGCGGGCCTGGTCCTTGCTGTCCACCACAATCGACTCGCAGCGGCGTACGCCGACGGCATCGATCTCCGCCTTGCTGATGAAGTTGGAGCCGATGGCATTGAGGTGCGTTCCCTCGGCAATCCAGTGACCGTTCACGACCGGCTCGCGGCTGGTGGTGGCCGTGATGATGATATCCTTGTCCTCGGCCGCCATCTCCGGGCGCGGCACGGGCTCGATCTCGGTGTCGCAGACGCGGGACATCTCCTCGGCAAATTGCCTGCGCCGCTCCTCGTTGAGACTGTAGACTTGCACGCGGCGGATCTTGCGGACCTTGCAGACGGCGATCAGTTGCGTGCGCGCTTGCTTGCCGGCGCCGAAGAGGCCGACTTCGCTGGCGTCCATCCGGGCCATGTATTCGGTGGCCACGCCGCTGGCCGCGCCGGTGCGCATCTGGCCCAGGTAATCGGCCTGCATGAGCGCTTGCAACGCTCCCGTCTTGCCGTCGAACAGACCGACATGGAAATTGGCGCCCTTGCGGCCGGTCGCGTAGGCCTTGTAGCCCATGACGCCGAGCGACTTGGCCGCCGCCGACATCACGTGCTGCATGGCGTGGTCGGTCTGCGTGCGGGCGCGCGGCACGTTAACGGCCTCATCAAGGGCCAGTTTGCGCAAGCCGTCCTCGACCGCTTCCAGGGCCATTTCCATGGTCAGGAGCTGGCGGACATCGTCCTCGGTCAGCAACAGTACCGGCATAACCGTAGTCCTTCGTCAAAAGTCAGTAGTCAGTAGCCAGTAGTCAGTAGCCTGCGGGCTACTGACTACTGGCTACTGACTACCGGCTAAGAACTACTCCGTAACAACTTCTCCAACGCATCCAGGCCGCCATTGATCTGTTCCCGGCTGGCGGCGAACGACAGACGGGCGTAGCCTTCGGCGCCGAAGGCGGAACCGGGCACGAGGTTTACGTGGGCGGATTCCAGGGCTGCCTGGCAAAAACCGGCCGAGTCGTTGACCTTCTTGCCGCCGAGGGTCCGGCCGAAATACGCGGAGATATTGAAGAAGGCATAGAAGGCGCCGCCGGGGACCGGGCAGCGGATGCCCGGCATGGCCGCGAGCCGCTTGCACACCAGGTCGCGGCGGGCTTCGAATTCGCGACGCATCTTTTCGACACACTCCTGATCGCCTTCCAGGGCCGCCAGGGCCGCGTACTGCGTGATGCTCGACGGACAACCCGTCTGCTGGCTCTGCACGTTGCCCATCGCCTTGATGACCGCCGCGGGACCCAGGGTCCAGCCCATGCGCCAGCCGGTCATGGCGTAGCTCTTGCTGACGCCGCTGATGGTCAGCGTGCGCTCGGCCAGAGCCGGCCGCAGCGTGGCGAAGCAGGTGGCCCGCGCATCGCCGTACACCAGGCGCTCATAGATCTCGTCGCTCATCACCGCGGCTGTTGTTTCGAGGATCACGTCGGCCAGAGCTTCCAGCTCCCTGGTTGCATAAACTGTGCCGGTAGGGTTGCTCGGGGAATTGAGCATGATGAGCCGGGTGCGCGGCGTCAGGGCCGCCCGCAGTTGCGCCGGCGACATCTTGAAGCCGTTTTCGTAGCTGGTTTGCACCAGAACGTAAGTCGCCCCCGTCATTTGCACCAGGTCGCTATAGCTTACCCAGTAGGGAGTCGGGATAATGACCTCGTCGCCGGGACCGACGACAGCGGCCAGCGCCGTGGAGAGCGAGTGCTTGGCGCCGTTGGAGACGATCACCTGGTCGGCGCTGACGCGCAGGCCATAGACTTTCTGGTACAGACGGGCAATGGCCGAGCGCAGCTCCGGGATGCCGTTGGCGGGCGTATAGTGGGTGTGGCCATCCTGCATCGCCTTGTAGGCGGCGCGGCAAATATGGTCGGGCGTCGGGAAATCGGGCTCGCCGAGGCTGAAGTCAAAGACGTGGATGCCTTCGGCTTTGAGCTGCCGGGCCTTGGCGCCCGCGGCCAATGTCGCCGACTGCTGAATGCCGGCAGCCAGCTTGGAGACCGGGATCGCCTCAACGCCTTTTGACATCTATTGAATCTCCTGGATGCTCACGGCGGTTGGTTACGATTGTCTACCTGGAACACTATTGTAGCGGAGCAAGGTAGCCTGAGCGAGATTGTCTTGAGGATGACAGACAAACCCCTTCGCGTCGCCCATTTTGTACAACGTTATCCGCCCGCTCTGGGTGGTTCTGAAGCATATTTCGCCCGGCTGGGCAGACATCTGGCAGGCGCGGGCGATTCAGTTACGGTTTATACGACCGCCGCCATCGACCTGGAGGCGTTCTGGTCAAAACAGGGTCGCCGCCTGCCTGCGGGGACAGACACACAAAATGGTGTTGTCGTTCGCCGTTATCCGATTTCGCGCTGGCCGGGCCGTCGGTACTTGCTGAAGAGCCTGTCGTTCATTCCCAGCCGTCTCTGGCAATGTCTGACCCTGCCGTGCAATCCCATCGCGCTGGGCATGTGGCGCGATTGCGGGAAGCGGGAGGAAGCGTTCGACCTCGTGCACGCCACGGCTTTCCCGTATGCCTGGCCGATTGCCTGCGGCTGGCGGCTGGCCCGGCGCCTGGGGGTGCCGTTTTTGCTGACGCCTTTCTTGCATCTCGGCAATCCCGACGATCCGGACGATCCGAGCCGGAAAGCCTATCTCTCCCCTGCCCTGCTCTGGCTGCTGCGCAGCGCGGATTGCGTTTTTGTGCAGACGGATATTGAACGCGCCGCGCTGATCAAGGCAGGCATCGAACCAAGCAAACTTGTCCTGCTTGGCATGGGCGTGGACGCGAAGGAATGCACCGGCGGTGAGCGCAACGGGTGCCGGAAGTTATGGGGCCTTGCGCCCGAAGACGTTCTCATTGGACACCTGGCGAACAATAGCGAGGAGAAGGGAACCGTCGATTTACTCCGGGCCGCCCAGGTTGCCTGGGAGCGGGGCGCGCGCTTCCACCTTGTGTTGGCAGGGCCGGAGATGCCGAACTTCCAACGATTCTGGCGGCACTACGCGGCCAGGGAACATGTGAGACGGCTGGGGCCCCTCAACGAGCAGCAAAAACGTGATTTCTACGCGGCCATCGATGCCTTCGCCCTGCCGAGCCGGTCCGATTCGTTCGGCCTGGTGCTGCTGGAAGCGTGGGCCAACGGTTTGCCAAACGTCGCCTACCGGGCCGGCGGCGTGGCTGAAGTTATTCAGCACGAGTCGGACGGTTTATTGGTGAGCTGCGGCGATATTGCAGGGCTGGCGCAGGCGCTCACTCGGCTGGCCGAAGATGCCCAGCTACGAACAAAGCTCGGCACAGCCGGATTGGAGCGGACCGTTACAGAGTTTCGCTGGCAAGACAAGCTGACGAAGGTCAAAAACGTGTATTTGAGCGTGCTTAGCCGGGACAGAGAAATACCGAGTACTGCGTACTGAGTACTGGACAAGCTTGGAGTCGCGGGATTGGAAGATGCCCCGGCCTTGTGCCGGGGAGTTTCATGTTGGCAGCTTGGCCAATAGCAACCAGCGTGAAACTCCCCGGCGCAAGGCCGGGGCATCTAGGTGCGGGAAACGGAGAGTCGTAGATACCAACGTGAAACTCCCCGGCACAAGGCCGGGGCATCTTGCGACCCCTGCCGGTTCCCCGCAGCTATTACTTACCAGCCGGCTCTGCCTTGAGGATGAACGGCAGGCTGCCGCCGCCACGGAAGATCGGGGGAAAATCCACTTGCACGAGGACGCCCTTGTCCAGGTCGGCCTTCTGCAGCAGATCGGCCGCCTTGGCCGCCGAGGCTACCGGCTTGCGGTTGACCTTGGTGATGACGAAGCCGCGTTGCAGGCCGGCATCCCGAGCGACGCCAGGCTCCACGGCCGCGATCATGGCGCCCTTGGCCTCGTCGCTGTAGCCGAAGGTCTTGGCCAGTTCCGGCGTGAGATCGGTCAAGCTCATGCCGAGCTTGGCTACATCGACCTTCTCCTCCTCTTCGGACTGGGCGCGAGTCGAGCGGACCGGCCGGGTTGCCACTTGCAGATCCTTCGGCTGATCGCCGAGGGTGACCGAAAACGTCTGCGGATTGCTGTCGCGCAGGACAGTAAGCTCCACCTTCTTGCCGACCGGCATGTTGCCGATCAGGCGTTGCAGGTCGCGCCCGTCCTTGACCGGCTTGCCATCCACGCTGGTGATGACATCGCCCGCATGCAGCCCGGCCTTGGCTCCCGGTGAGCCGGGGGCAACCCGGCTGATCCAGATGCCCTCGTTGTTCTTGAGCCCGAGC
>DASZFN010000152.1:0-2940 GCA_035939715.1 Gemmataceae bacterium
CGCGCCGCTTCCACGGCCTCGGCAATCTCGGCCAGGGTGGCCATGCCCGTGGACATGATCACCGGCTTGCCGGCCTCCGCGATCTTCTCCACGAGCGGCAGGTCAACGATCTCGAAGGAGGCGATCTTGTAGGCCGGCACATCCATTTGCTTCAAGAAATCGACCGCGGTCGGATCGAACGGAGTCGAGAACAGATGCAGGCCGAGATCGTCGGCGACATACTTGAGCCGGGGCTGCCAATCCCAGGGGGTATGGGCTTCGCGGTACAGATCGTGCAGCGTGCGGCCGTCCCAGAGCGTGCCGCCGCCGATACGGAACTCCGGGCGCCTGGAATCGAGCGTCAGCGTGTCCGCCGGGTAGGTCTGCAGCTTGACGGCGTCGGCGCCGGCGGCCTTGGCCTCGCGAACCAGGCGGACGGCCTGTTCGAAGTCCTGGCCGTGGTTGCCGGACAGCTCCGCGATGATGTAGGCGGGCTGGCCGGGCCCGATGCGCCGGCCGGCGATGCAAATGCTGGGAGGCGTCACTTCTCTTTCCTCATCTCCAGGCGTTTGGCACGGTGGCCGCGGACCGTGGTGTCTTCCGCCTCGCGAAAGCCGGCATGCGTGAAGGCGCGGAGCGAGGCGACGTTGCCTTCGCGGATCAATGCATGAAGCACCGTGAGCCCATGCCGCGCGAACAGCAGCGCGGCGGCTTTGCGAATGGCCCGTGTTCCCTGTCCGTGACCGCGGCACGGCGGCGCCATGCTGATGGAGATCGTGCCCTCGTCTCCCTTCACGTCGCAACGCACCTGGCCGATCGGCGTGCCGTGGCCGTTCTCTGCCAGCAGAAGGATGCAGTCGCGGGCGTTCAGCTTTGCGGCGAACCACCGCTCATGGCGCTCACAGGGAATCGCTTCCGTGTTAAAGGAAAAGGAGCGCACCGCGGGCTCGTTGGCCCATTCCCAGAGCAAGCGGCAGTCTTCGCTCCGAGCGGGCCGCAACGCCACGGCGTAATCGTGCATGAAGCCGAGCACGCGCTGGGCGCCGAGGGCGTCCACACACCGGGGTCCTACCTTGGCCGCTGCCATACGCCGTTCCCGGTCCGAGCGCAACTGGTGAATAGCCTCGGCAAGAGCCGATACGGAAAGCTCGCCATGCCAGCCCAGGTTACGGGCCAGGCCTTCCTTATCCAGGGCCTCGGCGACGGGACGCTGGTTATCGGCCAGAATAAGGACGAGACCAGGCAAGCCGAGGAAAGCCCGCTCCCAGGAGGTTGTGCCCCCGGCGGCCACGGCCATGTCCGCCCACATCATGAGTTCGGGCATGTTCTGAACTTGCCTGAGCAGGCGGACGACTCCCTGGCAGCGCTGCGCCGCCGCTTCCAGCTCGCGGAGATGAGGATTATTGTCTGCAACGACAACGACTGCCTCGAGCTCGCCGGACTGCTGTTCGAGCGCCTCAATCACCTTGCGCGTCACGTTATCCGCATCGACGCCGCCGAGGGTCACGAGCAGCTTGTCGGCGCGCTCCGGGACCTGTCGCGTCCAATCCCGACAGCGCACGAACTCGCGCCGCAAGAGCGCGAAAGCTGTGCCAAGCAACACCCTGGCCCTGTCTCGCGCGGGATAAAGGCTTGACTCGGCATGCAGGTTTTGATTGAGCACCAGGTCCGCGGCGTCATGCCGCGCATGGCCATAATCGTCCAGAACCAGAAGCTGCAAGCCGTCTTTCTTTACCGATTGCTCGAAGCGATCGTCAAAATGGTAGCCGTCGAGCACCAGCCAGGCCGCGCTCAGGCGCCGGGCCAGTTCCAGGCACTGGCGGGCGTCGGCGTCACTAGCCGGGGCCGCAGGCAAACGCTCCACGCGCATACGCTCGGCTTCTAGCCGGGAATCAATCCCCGGCAACGATTCCGCCATGACAAAGACGGGCTGCCCGCCCGCGTCCTGCCACGCTTGCGCCAGAGCCAGGCAGCGCATGACATGGCCGGTCCCCATGCGCGGGGCGGCATCGGTTCGCAGCAGCAGCGTGCCAAGCTCGGCAGCCATCTAGACTACCTCTTTCTGCACGATGTGCCGGTTGTCGGCGGTCCATTCCGGATGTTGCTCCAGGAGCGCCAGGGCCTCTTGCCAGGCGAACAGATGGCCGCCAAAGGAATCGTAAATTCTACGCACAAGCTGCAGGTCGGCGGCGGTGTCCACCGTCAAGCGAATGTGCCCCTGGTCGATGGCCGAGCGCAGGTGGCGACAGCGGAAGCGCTGCGGATGTCTATAAAGGTAGGGGGTGACATGCTCGCGCCGTTCGGGGTCGGTGTCTTCCTTCCAGGCGGCCGCCAGGGCCGTGAACGAAAACACTTCCACGCTCAGCCCCAGGGGAAACGTCTTGCTGCACGACGTGTCCAGGTAATCACAGGGGGGATCGGAATCCAGGTAGGCTCGCACTACGTCGTCGACAAACGCGGCATCCACGATGGGATTGTCGGCCGTCAAGCGCACCACCAGGTCGGCGTGGTGTTGCTTGGAGGCCTGATAATAGCGATCCAAACAGTCGGCCTCCGAGCCGCGAAAGCTCGGCACCTGTTCCTGCTCGGCCAGATCGCAAATCCGCCAGTCGCGCGGCTCGGTCGTGGTGGCGACCACCAGTTCGTCAAGCGTCTGCGCGGGCTTCAGACGCTGCAAGATGGCACGCAGCATCGGTGTACCATGCAGCTCGGCCAGCACTTTCTCCGGCAGGCGGCTGGAGCCCAGACGTGCTTGCAGGATGGCGACGATTTTCACGGAAAGTCGGCCTCGCTGGCGCTTCGGATTAGTATGCTCTATAAATACTGCCCAGCGTCCACGTTGATCACCTGGCCGGTGACATGGCGGGCGGCCTCGCTGCACAGGAACACGACCATCGGGGCGATGTCTTGCGGCGTTCCCAGGCGTTTGATGACGCATTCCTTGAGGACCAGGTCACGGAT
>DASZFN010000153.1:0-7817 GCA_035939715.1 Gemmataceae bacterium
GCAGGCGCTGGCCGTGATGGACCACCCGAACATCGCCCGGGTCTTCGACGCGGGCACCAGCGAGACCGGCCGATCCTACTTCGTCATGGAGTTGGTCAAGGGCGTGCCGATCACCAAATACTGCGACGAACACCGTCTGACGCCCCGGCACCGTCATCGGCCCCTACAAGCTCTTGCAACAGATCGGCGAGGGCGGCATGGGTACCGTCTTCATGGCCGAGCAGATCCACCCCGTGCAGCGCAAGGTGGCGCTCAAGGTCATCAAGCCGGGCATGGACAGCCGCCAGGTCATCGCCCGCTTCGAGGCCGAGCGGCAGGCGCTGGCCATGATGGACCATGTCAACATCGCCCGCGTCTTCGATGCGGGCGCCACCGAAGCCGGCCGGCCGTACTTCGTCATGGAGCTGGTCCACGGCGTGCCGATCACCAAGTATTGCGACGACAACCACCTTACGCCGCGCCAGCGGCTGGAGCTGTTCGTGCCGGTCTGCCAGGCGATCCAGCACGCCCACCAGAAGGGGATCATTCACCGCGACGTCAAGCCGTCCAACGTCATGATCACGCTCTACGACGGCAAGCCGGTGCCCAAGGTGATCGACTTCGGCGTGGCCAAGGCGACCGAGCAAAAGCTGACCGAGCGGACCCTGTTCACGCAGTACGGCACCATGGTCGGCACGCTGGAATACATGAGCCCGGAGCAGGCGGAGATGAGCGCTCTGGGCATCGATACCCGCAGCGACATCTACTCGCTGGGTGTGCTTCTCTACCAGCTGCTGACGGGAAGCACGCCGCTGACACACAAGCGGATGAAGGAGGCGGCGTATGCCGAGATTCTCCGCATGATCAAGGAGGAAGAGCCGCCCAGGCCGAGTACACGGCTCAGCGACTCGGGGGAGGCGCTGGCGTCGATCTCGGCCCAGCGTCACATGGAGCCGGCCAAACTGACGAATCTTGTCAAGGGCGAGCTGGACTGGATCGTGATGAAGACCCTGGAGAAGGACCGCAATCGCCGCTACGAGACGGCCAACGGCCTGGCTCGTGATATTCAGCGCTATCTGGCCGATGAAGCGGTGGAGGCCTGTCCGCCGTCTGCCGGGTACAAGCTGCGGAAGTTTGCCCGCAGGTATGAGAAGGGTCTCGTGACGGCTGCCGCGTTTGCGATCCTCTTGATTGGGGGAGTCATCGTCAGCGCCTGGCAGGCGGTGCGGGCAACGCGGGCGGAGGAAAGGGCCAACGACGAGCGCGAAGCTGCCGTCGACGAGCGCAACCTGGCCGAAGATCGCTTCCAACTCGCCAAGGATGCCGTGGACAAATACCTGCAAAACGTGACCGAAGACAAGGACTTGAAAAGCAACGATTTCAACAAGCTGCGGAAGAGACTGTTGCAGAGCGCCCTGCCGTTTTATCTGAAGTTCGTCCAGCAGAAGAGCGGCAACCGGGAACTCGAGGTGGCCCGGGGGAGGGCATATTATCGCTTGGCATCGCTACGAGGAGAAATGGGCGAGAATGAAGCCGCGCTCGCCGATTACCAGCAAGTGCGATCGATCTTTGCCAAGCTAGCTGCCGACTGCCCCAGCGAACAGTCGTACCGCCAGGAATTGGCGAGAAGCCACTCCGACCTGGGCAATCTTCTGGCCCACCTCGGCAAGCGCGGCGAGGCGCAGGTCGAGTATCGCGCCGCCCTGACGATACACGAAAAGCTGGCCACCGAATTCCCCAACGTGCCCGCGTACCGCCTGGATTTGACGAAACACCACAACAACTTGGGCGTTCTCTTGGCCGATCTCGGCAAGCGCGGCGAGGCGGAGGTCGAGTATCGCACGACCCTGACGATCGAAGAAAAGCTGGTCGCCGACTTCCCCAGCGTGCCCGCGTACCGCGGAGAGTTGGCGGCTAGCCACAACAACCTCGGCCTTCTCCTGGCCGAACTCGGCAAGCGGGGCGAGGCGGAGGCCGAGTATCGCGCGGCCCTGACGGTCCAACAACAGCTGGCCGACGACTTTCCCACCGTGCCCGCGTACCGCGACGAGTTGGCGGGAAGCCACAACAATCTGGGCTATCTCCTGGCCGAACTCGGCAAGCTGGATGAGGCGGAGGCCGAGTATCGCGCGGCCCTGGCGATCCATAAAAAGCTGGCCGCCGACTTCCCCAGCGTGCCCGCGTACCGCCGAGAGTTGGCGGCTAGCCACAACAACCTGGGCCTTCTCCTCGCCGAACTCGGCAAGCGGGGAGAGGCGGAGGCCGAGTTTCGCGCGGCACTGACGATCCGAGAAACACTGGCCGCCGACTTCTCCAGCGTGCCCGATTACGCCATGGATCTCGGCGGGAGCTACTGCAACTTCGGAAATCTAAACAACGACAACGGCATGCCTCGGGAGGCGCTCGATTGGTACGTGAAGGCCGTGCAGGTTCTCGAGCAGGTACTCGCAAAGGATAGCCGACTGGTCTACGCTCGGCAGTTCCTGCAGAATGCTCACGGGGCTCGGGCTGAAACGTTCGATCGCTTAAGCCGCTTCGCCGAAGCGGTTAAAGATTGGGACCGAGCCATCGATCTGGACGAAGGGCCGCGTCGCTCCTACTTTCGTATCTCCCGCGCCCATAGCCTGGCCCAGGCCGGCGACCATGCCAAGGCGGTTGCCGAAGCGAATGAACTGGGACAAACCGCGGGGGTGAAAGGAGGCGAGCTTTACAACCTGGCGTGCGTTTGTTCGTTGGCCGCGGCAGCAGTCAAAAGCGACGCGCCAGTGGGCAAAGATGGGGACCCGACGAAGTTGAAAGATCAGTACGCCGCCCGCAGTGTCGAACTACTCCGCAAAGCCGAGTCGGCCGGCTACTTCAAAGACCAGAAGAATATTGAGCACATGAAGAGAGACGCAGACCTCGATCCGATCCGGCTTCGCGGAGATTACAAGAAGCTGATTGCGGAATTGGAAGAGGCAATTCTTGGGAGACCCTGCTAAGGCGTGGGGCGCGGTCTGGAAGCCCGGCAACTATTTGAGGGAGTAGTGACGCAGTGAACCGAACAGCATGCTCGGGAGAAGCACTCCTGGGCTCACCGATTGGACTTGCACCTCCTGCTCCACGAGACGGAGCAGTTCTTGAAAGAAGACTTCGGCAGTAAGAGCCCGAAATAACCAGGAGCACTTCTAAAATGGTCACCAAAATCCAACGCGAATTCGCCGTCGGCGTTCCATCACAAAGGGCCTGGGACCAACTCGCACGTCTCGAGCAATGGCCGAGCTGGGCGCCTCACATCAAACAGGTTGAAGTGCATCCACCCGGTGAGCTTGGCCAACAGTCAAGCGGCGTCATCCATCTTACCAACGGCATGAAGCCCGTGTTCCGCGTCACCGAGTTCAACCCGCCGCGCAACTGGAAATGGGTCGGCGCGTTCCTTTGGCTAACGGTGATTTACGACCATCGGTTCGAGGTGCTGGACGCCGAGCACACCAAATTGATCTTTATTATCGAGGCGAAGGGATTTGGCGTAAGCAACCTTGGCCGGCTGTTTGCCTGGATCTACTGCCGCAACCTGGAAAGGGCGATCCCGCTGTTGATCGCCGAGATAGAGGGTCAAGCATCAGGAATCAGCAAAGTCACTTGCGATTCCTGAACCCTGATTCCTGACTCCTAATAAACGAAAAACGGCCGGTGAGGCCCTAACCGTCAAGAAAGTCCTCACCGGCCTTGTGGCCTCGCCCCGGCGCTCGGTCTGCGCGCTGGGAACGCGGCCTCTCTATTGTACCGCAGACCACAAGGAGAGATAGGATGAAACGCCACAGTTTTGCAGCTCACCTCGCGCTGGCCGCTTTGGCCGTACTGGGGCTCGCCAGCCCCGCCGCGGCAGGAGGACAGGTGCCTTTCAAAGGCGGCCTGGATGGGGTTGTGACCCACACGCCGCTCGATCCACAGCACGATCTGGTGGATGTGGAAGCCACGGGTAACGCGACCCACCTCGGTCAGTTCATGCTGGACATCCCGCACATCGTGAACCACACGAACGGGACCGCAGTCGGGTCCTATGAGTTCACCGCGGCCAACGGTGACACCGTGTTCGCTGACTTTACCGGGCAAGCCACGCCCACGTCGACACCGGGCGTCCTCTACATCGTCGAAACCGCGACCATTACGGGCGGTACGGGCCGGTTCGCGGGCGCCAGCGGGAGCTTCGTCTGCGAGCGCCTGTTCGACAGGATCGCCGGCACAACCAGCGGTTCCTTCGAGGGGACCATTTCCTCCCCCGGTGCCGGCAATCCGTGATGCAACAGCGGCTGGTGAGAGGCTGACGACCCGGTCAGTCCCTCACCGGCCCGGCACCGCCCCAGCGCTCACTCGGCGCGCCGACGGCGATTGACGTTGCATTTACGCCGACGACCTCAGCCCTAGGCGACAGACACACAGGAGCGTTCCATGACAGTGCTTGAAATCGAGGGTGTGACAAGAACTGGGACAGCCGCCGCCGCGCCGTCTGAAAACAGTGCCGCGCCCCCCACGCGTGAAGTCCGTCACGAATACACACACTCGTTGCCTTCGTTGCTGAGCCAGCTCGGCGTGTCGCTGCTCGTCTCGACCTATCAGGCTGGCAAGGTCGTCGCCGTCGGCGTAGCCCAGGGAGAAGTTAGTCTCTCGTACCACAATTTCGAGCGGGCCATGGGCCTGGCCGTCAAAAGCGACCGGGTCGCCGTCGGGGCACGTGCCCAGGTCTGGTTCCTCAAGAGCGCCCTCGACCTGGCCTCGCGCGTCGAGCCGGCCGGCCGCCACGACGCATGCTTCCTGACACGTTCCTCTCACTTCACCGACGAAATCCAGGCCCACGAGCTGGCCTGGGCGGGGGACGAGCTATGGGTCGTCAACACGGCCTTTGGTTGTCTCTGCACGCTCGACGACCGGCACAGTTTTGTGCCGCGCTGGCGGCCGCCGTTCCTCACCGCTCTGGCGGCCGAGGACCGCTGCCATCTCAACGGTATGGCAATGGCGCGCAATGAGCAGGGGGTCTCGACTCCTCGGTACGTGACCGCATTATCCGAGACCGACACGCCGCAGGGCTGGCGGCCCAACAAGGCCACCAGTGGCTGTCTGATCGACGTGGCCAGCGGACAGACAGTAGCTCGCGGCTTCGCCATGCCCCACTCACCCCGAATCCATCGCGGCCGGGTCTGGATGCTGCACTCGGGGGCGGGGCAATTGGTGCAGGTCGATCCGGCCCGAGGGCACGTTGAGACGGTGACCGAATTGCCCGGTTACACGCGCGGTCTGGCCCTCTACGACCGGTTCGCGTTCGTGGGCCTCTCAAAGATCCGCGAGACATCGACGTTCGGAGGCATGCCGATCGCGGATCGGCGCTCGGAGCTGAAGTGCGGCGTGGGCGTCGTGGACCTGACGACGGGCCGGCTGACGGCCCACCTCGAATTCCTCACCGGAGTGGAAGAGATCTTCGACGTGCAGGTGGTTCCCAGCGCCCGCTGTCTGGCGCTGTCGGGACCGTACCCCAATCTGGACAGCGCCGCGCCAATCTGGACGGTGCCCGACAGCGCAAAGGCTCTACAGCAGTCGTGAAATTGTGACCAAAGCTTCGTTCACTGGTTCCCACGCTCCCCTCTTCGAAAACTCAAGGAGTACCATCGCATGAACACTTCGTTCTGGAGTCATTGTCAGAATCTGGTTCACCGTCTGCAGCAAACCCGCCGAGGGGCGCGTCCACGCCGGCGGCAGCGCACATCGTGGATCGTGGAGGGGCTCGAGGCCCGCACGCTCTTGTCGTCCACACCGGCGATGGTGGCGGACATCGCTCCGGGGGCCTTGTCCTCGAACCCCAGCAGTCTCGTGGCGATCGGCTCGACGACCTACTTTTCCGCGAACGACGGCGTCCACGGCTCCGAGCTCTGGAAGAGCGATGGCACTGCCGGCGGAACCGGGATAGTCAGTTCCAGTGCCGTTGGTCCCACCAATCTGACCAACGTCAACGGGACCCTGTTCTTCACGGCCTATGACACCATCCACGGCTCCGAGCTGTGGAAGAGCGATGGCACTGCCGGCGGAACCGGGATAGTCAGCTCCAGTGCCTTTCGTCCCACCAATCTGACCAACGTCAACGGGACCCTGTTCTTTGCGGCTGATGACGACGTGAATGGGATCGAGCTGTGGAAGAGCGACGGTACGGCGGCCGGAACCACGATGGTCAGGGACATCTTCCCGGGGGGCACCACGTACACTGGTTACTACGGGTCCATTTATACTTCCAATAGCTCGAGCCCGCACAGCCTGACCAACATCAACGGGACTCTGTTCTTCTCGGCCAGCGACAGTGCCGGCACCGAGTTGTGGAAGAGCGATGGCACGGTGGCCGGCACGGTGAAGATCAGCAACGATTCTGCGCCCAGCTACCTTACGAACGTCAACGGAACGCTGTTCTTCCGCGCCTATGACAGCGCGGACGGCTACGAACTCTGGAAGAGCGACGGTACCGCCGCTGGCACCACCCTCATCAAAGACATCTACCCAGGGTCGACAATTTACAACGGGCCCTACGGCGCGTACTCCAATACTCCCAACAGCTCGTACCCCGGCAGCCTGACCAACGTCAACGGAACTCTGTTCTTCAACGCGAACGACGGCACGCACGGCTACGAGCTATGGAAGAGCGACGGCACCAAGGCCGGCACAACGATGGTCGCGGACATCAATCCGGGCAGCGCCGGATCTGGTCCCATCATCCTGACCAACGTCAACGGGACTCTGTTTTTCAGTGCGAACGACGGCACGCACGGCTACGAACTGTGGAAGAGCGATGGCACGGCGGCCGGCACGACGATGGTCGCGGACATCAATCCGGGCAGCGCCACCTCTAATCCCATCAACCTGACCAACGTCAATGAGACTCTGTTCTTCAGTGCGAACGACGGCACGCACGGCTACGAACTGTGGAAGAGCGACGGCACCAGCAACGGCACGGTCATGCTCGCAGACATCAATCCAGGCAGCGCCTCGTCATATCCCGGCAATTTCACCCTCACCAACGCGAACGGGACGCTGTTCTTTACGGCCAATGACGGAACTCACGGCTATGAGCTGTGGGCACTCAACACCGCACCGGCGCCGAGCCTGGCCGTGAGTGGCTTCCCCGCGACCACCACCGCTGGCGCGGCCGGCAGCTTCACCGTCGTGGCGAAGAATGCCGACGGGACGACGAACACCAGCTACACGGGGACGGTGCATTTCACCAGCACCGATCCTCAGGCGGTCCTTCCTGCGGATTACACCTTCGCCGCGGCCGACAATGGAACACACGCGTTCACCGCTAACCTGAAAACGGCGGGTTATCAGTCGATCACGGCGACCGACAAGCAGACAACAGGCGACACGGGCATCGAATCGGGCATTCTGGTCAAGTCGGCCGCGGCCAGCACGATGACAGTCGGCGGTTTCCCCTCATCCACCACCGCCGGTGTCGCCGGCAACCTCACCATCACGCTCAAGGACCCCTACGGCAACGTCGCGAGCGGTTACACCGGCACGGTGCACGTCAGCAGTACGGATGCGAAGGCCACGCTGCCGGCCAATTACGCGTTTACCGCCGCCGACGCGGGCAAACATACCTTCAGTGTCACCTTGAAAACGGCTGGCACGAAATCGATCAAGGTCGTGGATACGGCGACGTCGGCACTCATCGGCACGGAAGGAGGAATCACGGTGACTCCGGCCGCGGCCAGCCGGTTCCTCATCAGCGCCCCGCCCAGCGTCAAAGCCGGCGTTCCCTTCAGCCTGACTCTCATGGTCGAAGATGTGTACGGCAACGTGGTCACCGGCTATACCGGCAT
>DASZFN010000154.1:0-3182 GCA_035939715.1 Gemmataceae bacterium
GTCCGTGAACGGGCCGGCGGCCGTTGCGAATATTGCCAACTTCCTGAACAGTATTCCCCGACGCGCTTTGAGGCCGACCATGTCATCCCAGATCAGCACGGCGGGCCGACTGAGCTTGCCAACTTGGCTTGGGCCTGTTTCACGTGCAATCGTCATCGAATCAGTAATCTAGCAGGCATCGACTGGGAGACGGGAAAGCGGGCCTGGCTCTTCGACCCGCGCCGGCAGAGATGGCACCGTCACTTCGAGTGGAGGGGCGCGACACTTGTAGGGAAAACGGCAGTGGGTAGAGCGACAATAAATGTGCTAAGAATAAATCTGCCGCATCAAGTTGCTCACCGCGCCGAACTTATGACGGAAGGCGTCTTCTTGTCAGGGGGCGCCCAAACCCAGCCACTGATGGGCGCCTGAAAACCAGCCATTTTGAGAGGACAAGAATTCGCCATCTACGCTTGCCTACGGCTCCAGCGCTGTGGGGGGCACGAGATGGCGAATCAGCTCAAAATGGCGTTGATCGAGGCAGTTCTCCGTTTACACGCACAAGGGTGGTCCCGGCGGCGCATTGCGCGCGAGCTAGGCATTGATCGGTCGGCAGTTGCCCGGCACATCCACCAGGCAGGGGGCAGCAAATCGGCCGTCACTGGCGATCTTGCCGTAGCAGTTCAGGCCGAGTCAAAACCAGCCAGGGCGCCCACCGGCTCGGCAGACATTCTTGCCGAGTCAAAACCAGCCAGGGCGCCCACCGGCTCCAGCGAAGGCTGCGCCACCTCGGAACAACCATCGGAACAACCAGCAGTGGCCCCCGTGGCGCCAGCCGGGACGGTGAGCGCTTGCGCGGTCTGGCGGGCGGTGATCGAGGCTAAGCTGGAGTTGGGACTCAGTGCCCAGCGCATTCACCAGGACTTGTTCAGCGAGCACGGCTTTAAGGGGAGCTACTACAGCGTGCGCCGCTTCGTGCAGCGCTTGGGGCACACGACGGCGCTCCCCTTCCGCCGCCTGGAGTGCCTGCCCGGGGAAGAGGCGCAGATCGACTTCGGCAAGGGCGCCCCGGTTACGGACACGGCAGGCAAACGCCGCCGACCGCATGTGCTGCGCGTGGTGCTGTGCCATTCACGCAAGGGCTACAGCGAAGCGGTCTATCGCCAGACGACCGAAGACTTGATCCGCTGTCTGGAGAATGCCTTCTGGGCCTTCGGCGGTGTGCCACGTCGGCTAGTCACCGATAACCTGCGTGCCGCGGTGACCACGGCCGATTGGTTCGATCCCGAGATCAATCCCAAGATGCGTTCGTTCTGCCAGCACTACAGCGTGGTGCTGCTGCCCACGCGGCCGTACACGCCGCGGCACAAAGGCAAAGTGGAACGCGGCGTCGACTATGTACAAGACAACGCCCTCAAGGGCCGGACCTTCTCCAGCCTGGAGGAGGAAAACCGTTTTCTGGCGGACTGGGAGCGCTCGGTGGCGGACACGCGCGTTCATGGCACGACGCGGCAGCAGGTCAGCAAGCTGTTTGCAGAAGTGGAACGGCCGGCTCTGCAGGCGTTGCCGGCCGAGCGTTTTCCGTTCTTCCACGAAGGGCAACGCCGGGTACATCGCGACGGGCATGTCGAGGTGGACAAGGCCTATTACTCGGTGCCGCCGGAATACCTGGCGCGGCCGGTGTGGGTGCGCTGGGATGCGCGTGTGGTCCGTGTCTTCAACCAGCGGCTGGAGCAGATTGCCTTCCACGTCAAGCGTGAGCCGGGTCGCTTCAGCACTCAGGGGCAGCATATCGCCGCGGAGAAGATCAGCGGTGTCGAACGCGGCGCCGCCTGGTTATTGGGGCAAACACGACGTCTGGGGCCGCACAGCACGCGTTGGTCCGAAGCAGTCATTGCGGTGCGCGGCATCGAAGGCGTGCGTGTGTTGCAAGGCCTGCTCAGCCTGGCGCACCGGCATCCCGGCGCTGCCCTGGAACGCGCCTGTGAGCTGGCCGCCGCTTCGGGTGCTTATCACTTGCGCACGATACGCACCTTGCTGCAACGTCACGCCGACGAGCAAGAGCAATTGGGCTTCATGACCGAGCATCCGCTCATCCGTGACCTGGCCGACTATGGCCAGTTCGTTCATACCTCATTCCAAAAGGAGCTGTGCCATGAGTGACGCGTTACACAGCGCGCTGAGGAAGCTACGTCTGTCGGGACTGTTGCAAAGTCTGGACGTGCGTCTGCAAGAGGCCGCCGGCCACAACCTCAACCACCGGGAGTTCCTGGAACTAATCGTGCAAGATGAACTGCTGGTGCGTTCCGACCGCACCGTGAACCGGCGCGTCAAGGCAGCCGCCTTCCGCGACCTCAAGACACTCGATGATTTCGACTGGTCCTTTAACACATCGCTCAAGAAGAAACAGGTCTACGACCTGGCCACCTGCCGCTTCGTGCGTGAGAGCCGTGACGTGTTATGGCTCGGTCCGCCGGGTGTCGGCAAAAGCCATCTCGTGCAGGCGCTTGGCTATCAAGCGATCAAGGCGGGCTTCGGAGTGTTCTATCGTTCGATCTTCGACGTGGTGCGTGACTTCCTGCACGATGAGGCGTTGGCTGGCGAAGACAAAGTGCTGGCCAAGTACCTCAAACCCGATCTGCTCATCATCGACGACATGGGCATGAAGCAACTGCCCAAGCGTTCGGGGGAGTACCTCTTCGAGATCATCATGCGGCGTTACGAAACGCGTTCGACCATGCTGACTTCGAATCGACCGCTGGAGGACTGGGGCAAGCTGATCGGCGACGTGCCCAGTGCCACGGCTATCCTGGACCGCTTCTTGCACCATGCGGAAATCATCAAGATCACGGGCAAGAGTTACCGCTTGCGTAACCAGAACGGCCAGGCAGCCGAAACGGTTCCTGCCGAGTCAAAACCAGCCAGGGCGCCCACCGGCTCGGCCGATCTTCCTGCCGAATCAAAACCAGCCAGGGCGCCCACCGGCAAAAAGGAGTAAGCAAGTGCTGCAACAGACATGGTTCCTGACGGCAGGCATCCTGCAGGTCTTTCGCGGCATCCGTACCGCGACCAGGGGGCTCATTGCCGCCCCCTGGACCCGCTAGCCTCCCTCTGTTGCCGGGAAGAGGAGCGCCGTCAATCCTCTGATGGGAAGTCTTCGAGCGGTTGCGCTTTGGCGAATAAGTTCTGTTCGCGTAGGATTT
>DASZFN010000155.1:0-9877 GCA_035939715.1 Gemmataceae bacterium
TAGAGCTTGACAATGTGGTCCAGGGCCTCGGTTTTCTGTGGAGCGGGCACGCCGGGGCATGCGGCAAGCGTTTTGTAGCTGGCTAACAGGAGCGCCTCGGCCTCGGGGAATTGCCCGCGCGCGGCCAGGCACACGCCGAGCCAGTGCTCAGCGTCGGCAAGCAGGTCATCCAGATGGGCATGATCCTGGCGAAAAATCCCGGCAGCCTCCCTGAGCAACCGCTCTGCTTCGGCGTGCCGGTCGCGCTTGACCAGGATTTGGCCGAGCACAGCCAAGGTGCGGCCAATGTCCTCGTTGCCGGCGGGCAACAGCTTGCGCCGCCACGTCAGAACCTTGGTAGCCAGCTCTTCGGCCTGCGGCAGACGGTTCTCCGCAAGCAGGATCCGACTCATGAGATGTTGCAAGTGCACGGTGCGAATATGGTCTTCGCCGTGACTCTGGCGCATCACCTCAATGCCCGGCGCCAAAAGCTTTTCGGCCTCCTGGGCTCTACCCTGTAACAGCACGGCGTAACTGAGGTTGTTCAGGCAGGCCAGGGTTTCCACCTTGTCCAGGCCCTTCTGGCGGCGCATGTCGAAGCTGTCCCGCAACAGGGCTTCGGCCTCGGGCCATTCGCCCGCTTCGATGAGAATGGTGGCCAGGTTATTCTGGGAAGTCTGGATATCCGGATGCTGCTTGTCCAGCGTGCGCGTGCGCGCTTCCAAACAGAGCCGTTCGAGCCGCGCCCCTTCCTTCCTCTTGCCGCACCTGGCCGTGGTGATCGCATACGTATCCATTGAGTCCAGGGTGTCGGCATGCTCGGGGCCCAGGAGCTGGCTGCGCGCCTCCCAGGTCTGCCGACTGAGCGGCTCAGCTTCGTCGTATTTGTGCAGTCCGCCGGTCAGAAACCAGGCCAGGGCCTCTTGTGCCACAAGCGTATCGGCATGCGCGGCTCCGAGAGTGCGGCGCAAGACCAGGGCCTGGCGCAGATGCGGCTCCGCGTCCTTGACATTGCCCAGTTTGAAATACGTATTGCCAATGACCAGGCGCAGCGTGGCTTCGACCGCCGGCTGTTTGGCGAAGCTTGGGTTATCGACAACCTTCTTGGCGGCGCGGTGCAGCAGTTCCTCGACCGTAACTTTTTTGTCGCGCGCGTTCTCGTCCGGCGAGGCCTGTCCCAGCAGATCGGCCGTCAAGAAGTTGCTGACGGCCTGGGCCTCGGCCGCGGCTTTTTGGGCCTGGTCCGCGGCCTGGCTGGCGGCGTTGCGTTCGGCGACAATTTCGCGCTGCTTGTGGCTGAGGAGAAGCGTGCCGACGGTCAAGGCTGCCACGGCCGCCAGCAGCAGCACCGCCGCGCTGGCGGCCAGGGTCTGGTGGCGGCGGCCCCAGCGCAGGGCACGTGCCGGCAGCGGCTCGCGATAGGCCATCACCGGCTCGTCCGCGAGAAAATGTTGGACCTCCTGGGCCAGCTCCGACACGGAGGCATAGCGTTCGGCCGGCTTTTTCGCCAGCGCTTTCAGACAAACGGCCTCGAGCGCGCGCGGCGTGCCGGGCACGAGTGCGCCCGGCCAGGGAGGCCTTTCGTTGAGCACCTTCTGAATCACCTCTTGGGTGTCGGCGCCTTCAAAGGGCGGCCGGCCGGTCAAGATTTCGTAGAGGATGGCGCCGAGCCCGTAAATATCGCTGCGCTCGTCCACATGGGCCAGGCGCCCCTCCGCCTGTTCGGGAGGCATGTAGCCTGGCGTGCCCAGCACCTGGCCCTGCATGGTTTGATCGCGTGAGTCCTGTTTTTGCAGGGCCACGGGCAACAGGCTGGTGAGTTCGGCCCTTGCCACGGAGTCCTTGCCTTTCTCACCACTGGCCTTGGCCAGCCCCCAGTCCAGGACCATCACCTCGCCATATTTTCCCAGGGCGATGTTCTGGCCTTTGAGATCGCGGTGCAATACGCCGCGCGAATGAGCATAGGCCACGGCGTTACATACGTCCACGAAAGCGCCCAACAGCTCGCGGAGGTCGAGGCGCCGGGCCCGGCCGGCCTGGCGGTTGGCGTGATATTCCTTGACGGCCGCGCTCAGCGTCCGCCCCTTGACAAAGCGCATCGTGTAAAAAGGCTTCTGGTCGGCGGAGCGGCGCGCCAGTTCGTAAACCGGCACGATGCCGGGATGTTCCAGCTGGCCGGTGATCTTGGCCTCCTCGACGAAACGCGCCCAGATCGCGGGATTCGCCGCCTGTTCCGAGCGCAGTTCCTTCAGCGCGACATCGCGACCCAAATCGCTGTCGTGGGCGAGCCACACCTGGCCGATGCCGCCCTTCGCATGGAGCCGGGTCAAGGCATAGCGATCGCGGCTCTCCAGTTGAAAGGTGTGTGTGGTGGGAAGGATCTGACCCGGCGCCGGTGCCAGGCCGGCGAGCGAATGCTGGACGTCGGTGTCGGCAAGGCCGCTCAACGAGCGGTGCACGTCGGCGCCGGCAACCTCGGCCAGGCTGGTTTTGAGGTCGCCGCTGTGCTTGCGCAGTTTGCGCTCGACCAGCCGCTCCACGTCGGCACGGTCGCTCGCTGCCAGCCAGCCGCGCTGCACGAGCAAGTCCGCCAGGGCGAGATCTTTGGCGCTGGCCCAAAGCGTGCAGGCCTCGACGAAGCGATCGCGCGTAATGGCGTCCGCCTGCAAGGCGAGAATGCCAAAGAGCAGGTTGGCATCCGTCGCCATAGCGCTGCGCGCCGCAGGGGGCGCGGAACTGACAGGCGTATCGTGCGGCAGTTCGGTCGACGTGCCCAGGGCCTCGGCCAACCAGGTCGGGGCCAGGTCGGGGAAACGCCCCGCAAACTCTGGGGCGCCTGGATGCTCGCCGCGCCGCCGCCGATAGTGCACCTCCAGGAGGATCAGCTCGCGGCGCAGCACGCTGCCATCGGCTTCGGCGCGGTCCTTGAGGAAGTCCTCGAGGATGGGCAACGGGCCGGAAGCGCCGGCTGCCTGGCAGGCGCTTTCAAAGCTGCTGCAAACGTGATCGAGGCGCTGCACCAGGGTCAACGGCAACTCTTCGTGAGCCGAGGTCAGGTCCCTATTCATAAGCGCTCTCCATTTCCCACAATCCCCGGATGATGCGCAGCTTGCGCTCCACGGTCCGGGGCGTACAGCCGAGTTTCTCGGCAATTTCCGCGTTGCGGTAGCCTTCCATGCGCCACAGGGCCACCGACTCGAGTTCGCGATCTCCGAGGCTTGCCAGCAAGCGCTGACATTGCTCCGCCACCTGGGCCGCGAATTCCGGCGTGGGCTCGCGGCTGAGAATCTGTTGCAACTCCTGTTCATCCGCAAGCGGATGCTGCGCCGTGCCGCCCCGTTTCTGGCGGCTCTCGTCCCGCACCAGATGCGCCGCCTTACGATTGGTCAGGACGACCAGTAAGCGCCACAGGCCGTCGCGATCCAGCAGTTCCGGAAAGCGGCCTGTCTCGGCGCCGCGGCAAAAACTATCAAAGGCGCTCAGGGCCACGTCTTCTTCGTCGGCAACGCGCGGGCGCTTGCCCTGAAGCTTGTGCCGCGCCAACCACACCAGGCGCTGGAAATAACGCTCCCAAAGCCGCTGCGCTGCCAGCGCGTCGCCAACCTTGAGCAAGTCAATCCAGCGCGTAATCGAGCCCTTGGCCGCCATGCTAGCTGCACCTGCGAAGCACAAGCTCTTGGAGGTGAGGAGTCCAGCCATTGTATGCGTGCGGCATGGAAGTCCAAGGATTCGGCGCTGCTTTGTCAAGAATCTCCTGCGCATTAGTCCCATTTCCGATTGCAAAAATCGCCAAGCCAAAATTGTGCGCTGCCTGTCGGGCGCGAAGATCCGATGGGCATTCTCTTTATAGACGGATGAGAAGCGGTGCGAGGGAATCGGCAAATAAGCAGAAACTTTGCGGCGATGTTTCATTTCTTGGTCACTCGATTATGTGGAGGAATTCTCAATGAATCGCACACCGTGGTTTCAGCGGCGTCCGGCCGGAAGAAGACCGGCCCCGAGCACGCGGCTATCCCTGGAACACCTGGAAGACCGCACCATGATGTCGGCCGCGCCGGGCATCCCGCGCGACATCCTGCTTGTCGGCGACGGCAACGATAACAGCGTGAAACGCTTCGACGCGGACACGGGAACATTTCTGGGCAACACCGTTGCGCCCGGCAGCGGCGGCCTCAATGGACCGCGCGGCCTCATCTTCCGCAACCCGGCTCAGCTGCTGGTCGTCGATCAGAATCTCAACGAGCCGAATCCCGGCGAGATCCTGCGCTTCAATGCGCCTGGCGGAGACTTCCTGGGAAACGTGGTGTCCCAGACTGACGCCAACGCGCCCTTCGCGCCCCGCGGCATGGTCCTGGGCGCTAACCACATCCTCTACGTGGGCGATGACGGCAACCTCGATGGGATTACCCTGGGACGGCTGGCGCGCTTTAACAGCGAGACGGGTGCTTTCCTCGGCGACCTCCAGCCCAGCGGCTTCACGGGAGATTTTTATCCACGCGGCGTGGTCATTGGCCCGGACGGCATGGTCTATGCCTCGGTCCGCAATATCGCTGCCACGGGCGGCGAAATCATGCGCTGGAATCCCGCGACCGGGCAGTTCCTGGGCGACTTCGTCGACAGCAACGCCGGCAACGATCTCAACCGCCCCGAGGGGATCGCCTTCGGCCCGGACGGCAACCTCTATGTTGCCAGCTTCCGAGCGGATGCCAGTGACACCGACAAGGTGTTGGAGTTCAGCGGCAAAACCGGAGCTTATATTGGCAAGATCGACCTCGATCAAGTGGGCCAGCCGCGTGCTTTCGGCCAGGCGCTGCTCTTCGGGCCCGATGGAAAGCTCTTCGTGCCGATCACCGGAACTGGACCCGACACCGGCGCCGTGCGCCGCTACGACGTCAGCACCGGAACGTTCGACGACTTCGTGCCCGCCAGTGCGTCGGGCGGTCCCTTGGGCATGCCCTGGTACCTGACCTTCGGCGACACCAACCCCGGCACGCTGGACTATGCTGACCATCCGGGAAACGGGTCGGGGCGGAATTCCGGTCAGGCAGGTGAGCCCCTGGCGACAGCTACCGTCTGGGCCGGGCAGCAGGCGGAAGGCGCGCTTGCCGACAACTCCGGCCTTGCCGGCAATGGCCGGCAAGCAACTTCAGGCGTCGTGGCTTCGCCCACCGGCAACAGCGCGGTCGGACTTACCCCGGCACCCGCGGCCAGCACCATGACCCAGGACTATTATTTCGCGCAGCGCCACGAAAAGGCGCCCGCTGCAGAGTTGGTAGATATTTGGGCCTGACCCTGTCGATCTAAGATGAAAGTCTGGAAACCACAACGCGGCCGGTGCGCTCCCCATGGCGTGAAGGAATGCTCACCGGCCGCTCATTTGATTCTGGTAAGGAAGCAAAACACGGGCGTTACCCCGGTCCGCTTTACTCCCCTTTATCCGCTACTTCAGATGGCATCGGCACTTCGGTAGAACGTCACTTTGGCTTTCTTTGGCCTTCTCTTTGGCTTTCTCTATCTATCGCGGTAGGGTTTACGTTCTTCGTAAAACTTAAGCCGCTCCCGGACCTTGGGCAGGTCTTCCTTGGGGAAGGCATCTGGAGACTCCAACGCCTTCTTCTGCCACCTGACTGCCTCGGCGAAGTCGCCGGCCTCTGCGTAGGCAGCGGCCAGAGTGTCCATGGAGTTCACGTCTTTCCATTTCGTCAACTCGCAAGCTCGCGTGGCCAACTGGACCGTCTTCTTGCCGTCACGGTACTTCGCGTGCGCGCAGGTCGCCTGGACCCAGGCCTGAGAGTTGAGTGCCTCGATGTGGTTCGGATCGAGAAGAACGGCGCGCTGATAGTAGCCAAGTGCCTTAGAATGTTAAACAGTTTGGACTCCACAGGTCGTCACGAGCACGGGTCGTCGCCGATTTCTTCGGCAGGGTGCCAGATTTCTCGACGTGTGCGCCTTTCCACCCTGTGTCACAACCGTTGAATCGGCAAGCGCTTGAGACGGTCCAGCAAATTATGTCTTGCTGGCATGGCTCTTGCGGAGGAAAGTGTCCCAACTTTGGGGAAACGATCTATCTCTGTACCAGGAGTCGCCTGGCCGCACTCGTTTCGGGGGTGGAGTGCGCCCCGGGCGGCGCTCTACGAGGAGGGATGTGATGAGAGCCAGTCTGCATCGGTGCGCTTTTGGCAAACGAGGATGGTTTACACGGTCGTCGCGGCGAACGGGGAAGGATTGCTCGGCCCGTCCCCAACTGGAATGCCTGGAGGATCGCCTGGTTCCCAGTCTGACGTTCCCCGCGCAGTACGGCGGGCAAGGAACCACGAACGGCAACGATGTGCGCACTGGCGATATCCCCGTCTATCTCATTTTTGCCGGCAACACGACCACGGGGTTCGGCTCAGACGGCAGCGTGGACATGAACACGCTCGTCACGGCCGTCAACAACATTCTCAACAGCTCCTTCCTGAGCGGTCTGTCGGAGTACGGCGCCGCCACGCATGCGCACGTGGCGGGCACCTTTGTCAGCAATTACAACTTGCCGCTGAACTTCAACGACAACGGCAACAACGGCGACATCAACAACCTTGTCTCCGCTTCCATTTCGGACGGCGGCGGCACCCTCCCGGAGCCGGACGATACCGATGCCGACGGCATTTACATGGTCTTCACGCCCAAGGGGTACAGTCTTGGGGGCAACGTCCTCGGCCACCACTCGAACGGCCACACCGGGAGTTTTCTCGATCCGGATACCGCCGACGATGGCGTGGTAACGAGCACCATTCAGGCCGTGCCCAATCCTGCCCCGACTGCGAACCAACCTGCCAACCAGGTGAACTTCGTCAACCTGTCTCCCCTCGACACCATGACCGAGACCTTCTCGCACGAGCTGGCGGAGATCATCAGCGACCCGGATAGCAACGGAGTGGTCGTGACCGCGCCCAACTCGTTCTCGCAGAACTACCCCAACCAGGTCGAAAGCCCCGGCGAGATCGGCGACAACGAAGGCGAGTTCTATGTCGGCTTCGAGAACGGCACGATGGTGCAATCGTACTGGTCGGCGCAAGGGGGGGACTACATCATTCCGGGCGCCACGGCGCAGAAGGTGGCCTTGAACGGCGGCGCGCTTAGCATCAAGGGGGATCGCCTCGTCCAGGTGGACGACTCGCTCACGATTGACACGACCGGCTCCGGCGGCGTGCAGATCACGCTCGATGGCGAAACCGAGCAGTTTGCTCCCGGACAGGTCACGCAGATCAATGTGACCCTGGGCGGCGGCACCAACACGGTTACGTTGGCCAGCCTGCCCCCGGGTGTGTCGATCAGCATCGATGGTTCGGGCGGGACCACATCGCTGACGGCGCCGAACGGGCCGAACACCTGGCAGATCAGCGGAGCCGGCAGCGGCACGCTCGATGGCGTGGTCTCCTTCTCTTCAATCCAGAACCTCACGGGCGGCACGGGCACCGACCAGTTCCAGTTCCAGGCAGCCGGGAGCATTCCCGGGAATATCGACGGCGGGGGCGGCGGCGACACGCTCGATTACTCCGCTCTCGCCGGGCCGATCACGGTCAATATCCCGGCGGGCACAGCGCCCGGCATCGGCGGAACCTTCAGCAATATCAGCAACTTCGTCGGCAGCGCCAGCATGGCCGACACCATTATCGGCCCGGACGCAATCTGGACCCTCAGCGGGTCCAATGCCGGCTCGGTCAATGGCTTCACCTTCTCCTCGTTTGAGAACCTCACCGGGAGCAGTGGCCCCGATCAGTTCATTTTCCTGCCGGGCGGAAGCATTTCCGGCAACCTCGACGGCGGCGGCGGCAGCAACACGCTTGACTACTCGAACCTGGCTGGTCCGATCACGGTGAACCTGCAGGCGGCGCTGGCGCCCGGCATCGGCGGAACCTTCAGCAGCATCAGCAACTTCGTCGGCAGCGCCGGCTCGGACACCCTGGTGGGACCTGATGTGCCCAGCACCTGGAACCTCAACGGCGCCAACGCCGGCTCGGTGGGCGGTTCGACCTTCTCCGCCTTCGAGAACCTGACCGGGGGGAGCGCGGCGGATCAGTTCGTCTTCTACCCCGGCGGCAGCATCGCCGGCAACCTCGATGGCGGCGGCGGCAGCAACACGCTCGATTACTCCCACCTTGCCGGTCCGATCACCATCAACCTGCAGGGCAACACGGCCACGGGGATCGGCGGCACCTTCAGCAATATCATCACGTTCATAGGCAGCGCCGGCTCCAATACCCTTCAGGGGCCCAACGCGCCGACACAGTACGCGATAACCGGCGTGAACACCATCACGGTGAATGGCCTGACCTTTGGCGGCTTCCAGAATCTCGTCGGCGGCTCGGGCAACGATCAATTCTCCATTCAGACCGGCGGGCGGCTCGATGGGATGCTCGATGGGGGCGGCGGTGTCAACACGCTGCTCTACTCCGCCTACAGCGGCGCTGTGTTCGTCGATCTGCCGCTCAACATGGCCACGGCCGTCGGACAAGGAGTCTTCGACATCCAGAATGTCACCGGTGGCCAGGGGAACAGCATGCTGGTCGGCGACGCGAACCCGAACGTTCTCATGGGGGGAACCGGCCGCAACATCATCATCGGCGGCGCGGGGGCCGACACGATCGCCGGCGGAGGCGGGGACAACATCCTCATCGGCGGCAGCACGGTGTACGACCAGAATCTGCTAGCCCTCCAGGCCATCATGGCGGAATGGACGCGCACCGATCTCAGCTTTGAGCAACGCCTGGCCCAGCTGATCAGCGAGGGCGAGAATGACGGCCGCTTGAACGGCATTTATGTCCTGAACAAGAAATCCGTCCAGAGCGACGGGGCGACGGATTCCTTGACCGGCGGCGGCGGACACAACTGGTTTTTTGCCACGAACAAGGAAGACCTGATCTTCAACCGGATGCCGCAGGACCACCTGACTGTGCTCTAAACAGCCGCGGGGGGCCTGGGCGCAGGACGGGATGGCCATTGGCAGGGCAGGAGGATATCGCGGGCGAGTTTAGCGGCCCTTGGCGGAAGCAAGCGAGCCTTGGCAAAGGTCATTCGTCATTCGCTTTCACCGAATGACGAATGACTTGGCTGAAAATGTACAGCCATTATTGCTGAGGCGACAATCATCCGCGAGTGGAAGTCAGGCAGCGTGCCAGCGGCAGAAAGGAAGGCGAGCATTTATGCTGTTTGTGCGCATTCCGGGGTTGGCGCTGATGCTGCTCTCCACTGTTGCCGGGCTCATTCTTCTCGGTACCCACATCGCGCCGACGATACGCCAGGCAGACTAGCACGCCAGATTCCGTGACCTCGTTCATTGACTATAACATCGCTTGGATCGCCGTCGTGCCACTCGCAGGCTGCCTCCTTGCGGGATTGATCCTTGTGCTGGTTTCCCTGCACACCGGGCGGAGATAAAAAACTGCGTTTCGCAATGGCTGGCGTTATGCTTGGCACGGTCCCGTCTGCGCAGATGTGCACGCCGGCCGCCAGAACGAGGCGCAGCCGACTGTGCCTGAGCGGCGGGTGCCAGCGCACCGACCCGGCCCCGCCCGCCGTCGTCGCGCTGCCCACGAGCGTGACGTTTTCCAGCCTCCGCAGCGATGCGACCAGGATTTCCGCCGCCGAAAAGGTGCCCCGAGCTGCCGCGATGCCGAGGCGACCATCAAGACCTGGCTTGCCGCCACGCTCACTTCGGCGACGCGGCGCCTTTCTCCACCCATTCGCGCAACTTCATGACGAATTGTTCGTGCGCGAGCGGCGGCTTCGTGCGACCGTCGCCCGGCTGCCACGCCCAAAGAACGAGTTTGTCGTGCGTGACGTGCTCCACGAGTTGCTCCAGCGTCTTACCACCGTTTTGCCTGGGATCCTTCAGCTGGTCGGCCAGCTCGCGCGG
>DASZFN010000156.1:0-2358 GCA_035939715.1 Gemmataceae bacterium
CAATGGCCAGAGGCCAAGCAATTGAAATAACGTCTGCCTGATGAATGTTGATGCAACCTGCAACCCCTTGTGGATCGCGGACCCAAGGGGAACTCTACTGCTGCGCTGGTGTCCACTCCGGCGATCCGGCTGTCGTTGAAAGAACGCGCTGTCGCCATCTTGCAGAATCTTCTCCTCAGCGAAAAAAAACCCGCTTCCGGCGCGCAAACGCAAGTTCGTTGAGCGTGTTATACCGGCGGTATTCCGGCCCACCATTAATTCTTTGTCTCCAGGAGCCTCTCCATGGCCCGGCCCCCTTGCGAATCACGCGGTCCGATCCTGCCGGCACCTCGCCGCAAGCTTCACCCCCGGCCTCGGCGCCGCCGCTTTCTGGAGGTGGAAGCTCTCGAAGCGCGCGAGCTATTGGCCGCCACCTGGACGCCCCTGGTACACCAACCCCCCGCGAATATCGGGACCATGCTGCTCTTGACCGACGGCACCGTCATGGCCCAGGGAACGAGCGTCAGCAAAGAGTGGTTCCAACTGACGCCCGATAGCACGGGCAGCTACGTGAACGGGACCTGGTCGCAGTTGGCGTCAATGAGCCTCGAACGGCTGTACGGCGGCACGGCGGTGTTGCCCAGCGGCAAAGTCCTCTATGTCGGAGGCGAATTCACCGGCCCCTCCGCCATGCAGACGGAGACGAACACGGGGGAGATCTACGATCCCGTGACCAACAAATGGTCCCCCATCGCCCCATTCCCGGAGCGGAACTTCGGCGACGATCCCATCGTAGTGCTGGGCAACGGCACGGTCCTCGGAGGCTACAATGGAGGTCCGCAAACGCATGTTTATAACCCCGCGACCAACACCTGGGCCGCGGCCGGAGGACCCAAACTACGCGGCGACGCCACTTCCGAGGAAACCTGGATCAAACTGCCCGACGGCAGCATCCTGGCGGCCGACATCAACGGCAGCAACTCGACCGGTGTCCCCCACGCGCAGCGCTATGTCCCCGCGACGAATAGCTGGGTCGACACCGGCAACATTCCCGTCCCGCTCACCAATAGCGGCCAGGAAATGGGGCCGGGCGCGCTATTGCCGGACGGGCGCGCCGTCCAGTTTGGCTCGACCGGCAACTCGGCCCTGTACACGCCCTCGACGAACCAGTGGGCGGCCGGTCCCAAAATCCCGGGGGGGATGAGCACCGATGATGCGCCGGGCGCCATTCTGCCCAACGGCCACGTGATCTTCAAGGCGGACACGCCCCCGCTCACCAGCCCGTCCAAACTCTTCGATTTCGACCCGGTCGCCAACACCATCACGGCGATGAACGTGCCCGGCGCGCTTTCCGGCTCCCTCAGTACGTCGTCCGCTTACGTATCGCGCATGCTCGTACTGCCCAGCGGCGAGCTGCTCTTTAGCGACGGCGGCAATCAGCCCTGGATTTACAACCCCGGCACGACCACGACCGCTGCCTGGCAACCGACGATTTCTTCGGTCAGTTTTGACAACACCACACAGATCTACACGCTGACAGGCACGCAGCTCAACGGCATCTCCGAGGGTGCCAGCTACGGCGACGACGCCCAGATGGCCAGCAACTATCCAATCGTCCGGCTTACCAACAGCAGCGGCACCGTCTTCACGGCCCGCACCTTCAACTGGAGCAGCCAGGTGGCGACGGGGAGCACTCCGGTGACCACCCAGTTCAAGCTGCCCGCCGGGCTGCCGTTGGGTCTCTACACCTTGACGGCGATCGCCAACGGTATTCCCTCGGCGCCATTCAGCTTGCCGGTGGGGTTAACCGTGACCAACAGCACCCCGGCCGATGGCACTATCCTGACCGCGCCGCCCAGCGTGTTTAACGTCACCTTTTCGCAGGCCATCAATCCTGGCAGTTTGCAACCGGGCGCCCTGACGGTAAACGGGATCGCGTCCAGCGGCGCGACGCTGGACGCGACCGACACCGTGGCCACGTTCACGTTTTCCAGCAACCCGGTGACCGGGCAGGGCCCGCAGACCATGGCGATCGCCGCTCAGGCGGTTACCGCGCTCAACAACAGCACCGTGGTTAACGCCGCGTTTAACGCCACGTTCTTCTACGACACGCTGCCCCTGGCGATCGCATCGACTAGCCCCGCGGCCGGCGCCATCTTCAGCCCTCCGGTCGGCAGTTTCACTTACGACGTCACGTTCAACGAGCCCATCGATCCGGGCCTTGTTGGCGTCGGCAACCTGACCCTTAGTCGCGGAACCGTCACGGCAGCTACCCTGCAGCCGGGCAACGAGACGGTGGCGTATACCCTTTCTGGCTTGAACGCCGAAGGTCCTTTGACCGTGACCATTTTGGCCGGCACGTTCAAGGATCAATACGAC
>DASZFN010000157.1:0-12182 GCA_035939715.1 Gemmataceae bacterium
TAATCCGGCAAGCCAACGGCAGCAACCTGAAGACAGACTGCCTCAGCTCGGCCCCGGCAGCGGCGACAGCTTCGCCCGCTATGCCGCTTCGCGAAGCCAGCAGACTTTCTGATTTTTTGGCGGGGATGGCTAGGGAGTGGCTTGGGGATCGGATGTACGCCCTTCGATCTCCAGTCGAAGCCAGCAGCGTGCAAAGGCCCAGTCGTTGTCGGCCGTGGACTCCGAAATGCCAAGCGCTTGTGCTGCTTCCTTGATGGTGAGTCCTGCAAAGAAGCGCAGCTTAACGAGTTCAGCTTTGCGCTTGTCCTCGCGCTCCAGCTTGTCCAGTGCCTCATTCAGCGCCAGCAAATCGATGTCCGGACCGGCCATGGGAGCGGCGATATCCGGCAACTCTTGGCGGTGACGGTCACCGCCGGCCTTGAGACTATGTTTGTGGCGGGCGCGTTCGATGAGGATGCGGCGCATCGCCTCAGCAGCCGCGGCAAAGAAATGTCCCCTGCTGTTCCATTGTTGCACTTGCTCGTGGTCCACGAGCCGCAAATAAGCCTCATGAACCAGGGCCGTTGCCTGCAGCGTTTCCCCGGGAGCTTCATGCGCCATCTTACGCGCCGCCAGGGCGCGCAATTCGTCATAGACCAGCGGCAAGAGCTGCTCGGCGGCGTGCGGATCCCCCAGGTCGATGGCGGATAGAATTTGCGTAACGCGGCTCATGGGCCAAGCCTCGCAACCGGGGTGGAGTCTACTTTAGTCTAACTCCGCGCAATGCCGATTGCGAGTAACTTGAGCCGGGTGACTGAGGTTGATGGATGCTCCGGGAACAGTGCGAGAAACAGATCCCGATTCCCCCTTCTTCGAGATTCTTCTTGATTTAGCGGCACGGCCAAAAGCCGGCGCGTCACGGTTGCCGCCAGCGCGCGGCCATTTCGAGTGCCGCCTGTCTGACACCGGCGTCAAGAGAGCTATCCTGCTTAATGCGGTCGGTGACCTGGGCTTTTATTCCCTTGCCCCAGTTGAGGAGACGAACGAGAAGTTCAGTAAGTCGTGCCTTGGCGGTAATATCATCTTTTAGGGAGGCGATGAGCGCGCGGGCTTGTTGTTCGACGCGCAGCTCGCGTGTCCAGGGTCGCGCATCCCAAATCCGCACGGTGCCATCTAAACCGGCCGACGCCAGGCGCTCGCCATCGGGGCTGAAAGCCACGCCGCTAAGCGCATCATGCTCGTGGCCTTTGAGGGTAAGTGTTTCCTGGCCGCTCTGGACGTCCCAGATTTTTGCCGTCCGATCGTTGGCGCACGAGGCGAGGCGTTTGCCATCCGGACTGAACGCCACGCTGCTTACCGCGATGGTGTGTCCACTCAGGGTTAAGGTTTGCTGGCCGGTCGCAACGCTCCATAACTTCACGGTCGCATCGGCGCCACCTGAGGCCAGGAGGCTGGCGTCCGGGTTGAAAGCCAGACTCGTGACTTCGCCGCCGTGCCCAGTTAAGGTCTGCAGCGCTCGCCCCGTTGCACAATCCCAGAGCCTGATGGTTTTGTCAGCACCGCCCGAAGCCAGGATGGTGCCGTCGCGGCTAAAGGCTACGGCCCTGACCGCTCCTTCGTGCCCGTGCAGCGTAAGCCAGTCGCGGCCGGTTTGGGTGTGCCAGATCCAGACCGCGTGATCTTCGCTTGCCGCCGCCAGGCGTTCGCTGTCCGGACTGAACACCACACCAGTGACGCGCTGCGCGGGGCCGGTGAAGGTGAACACTTCCCGCCCGGTCAGCGCGTCCCACATCCGGACCTTCTTATCCGCACCTGCTGCTGCCAGGTATCTACCGTCACGGCTGAAAACGACGCTGTAGTAAGCGCCTTTCAATTTCAGCAACGGTTGTCCAATGGCCGTATCGAATACCCACACGCCGTCACTGCAGGCAGCGACGCGCGTCCCATCCGGACTGAAGGCGACGCCGGAGCATACGTTCGCCATCTTGAGAGTGACTGGTTCCTCTTGCCCCGGGGCGGCGTTCCATAACTTTATGGTCCTGTCTCCGCCGGCGGACGCCAGGCGCCTTCCGTCCGGGCTGAAGGCCACGCAGGAGACCCAGCGCGTGTGACCTTGCAGGTTCAACAACTGCCAGCCGTCGGCCGCATCCCATACTCTTACCGTTCGATCAAAGCTTGCCGACGCCACGCGCTTGCCGTCCGGGCTGAAGGCCACGGCGAAAACTCTCTCGCCGTGGCCCGTGCACGTTGACGTCACCTGGCCGCTTGCCACATCCCAAACGCGCACGAACCGGTCCCAGCTGGCCGACGCCAGCCGCTTACCATCTGGGCTGAAGGCGACGCACTGCACTTCATCGAAGTGTCCGGACAGACGCGACTCTGGACGCCCGCTGTCCACGTCCCACAGCCGGATGATCGTGTCCTTGCCCGCCGAGGCAAGCCGCTTGCCATTGGGACTAAACGCGACGGACACGACCACACCCTGGTGCCCGCTCAAAGTGCGCAGGTGCCGTCCGCTCTTTGCCTCCCACAGCCTGACCGTGCCGTCGTAACTCGCCGTGGCGAGGTACCGGCCATCGGGACTGAAGGCGACGTTGCGGACAGAGCTTGTGTGTCCGATCAGAACGCGTTTTTCGCCTCGTTCTGTGAGCTTCAAGACGGTTGCCGTTCCATTTTCCGCTCCCCAGGCCAGGCGCTTGCCGTCGGGACTAAAGGCAACTCCAAAGATCATGCCCGCGCCTCCGTGGATAGTACTCAATAGCTGTCCGCTCGCCGAATCCCACAGGCGGATCGTTCCATCCTCGCTTGCTGAGGCGAGTCGTTTGCCATCAGGGCTAAACGCGACGCCCCAGATCGTGACGAGGTGTCCCTGCAAGGTGCCTGCAGCGGTCTCTGCCAGGCGTTTCCAGTAATACCACTCGAAGCCGCGCAGATCTTGATCCCACGAGGATTTCGGGCGGTGCAATTCCAGAAGCTCGGCGACTCTGGCTATCTGATTATCCTGCCAGGCGCTCTGGACCAGGTTCATGTGCGCGTCGTAGAGCTCGCGAACCGCGCGGTCACGCTCCTCGTTCACGGACTTCTCGGCGCGCGTGGCACGCAGCGCGAGCGCCGTGCTGACGATAATGCCGGCGGTCAAGAGCAAGGCAAACAGGCCTGCCGCGCTGAGCAGCCTGGCATGCTTGCCGGTAAACTTGCGGACGCGATACCACGTCGAGGGCGGACACGCCTCCACCGCTTCATTCTGCAGGAAGCGCTCGATATCTCGGGCGAAACCGTTCGCCGTCGCATAGCGACGGCTCCGGTCCTTATCGAGCGCTTTCATGACGATCCAGTCCAGCTCCCCGCGTACCATTTTGCGCAGAAGGCCCGGCTGCGTACCGCGTTGATCCGACACCAGGGCAATGGTGGAATCGCTTAGCCGGCTGCTAGGCCTTGGCGGCTCCTCTTCGCGAATGGCGCGCAGTACTTCAGTCATCGAAGCCTGTTTCAACCGCTGTGTGGTCAAAGGCGTTGTGCCGGTCAGTAATTCGTAAAGCAGCACCCCGAGGCTGTAGATGTCGGCGCGCGTATCAATGTCCCGCGCGTTGAATTCGGCCGCTTCGGGACTCATGTATTCCAGCGTCCCAATAATACGCCCAAAGCCGGTGACCAAAGTTCGTTCGGTCAACCGCTCGCCCAGTGCCTTGGCCACGCCGAAGTCGATTACCTTCGGAACCGGCACGCCGTCGTAAACACCCACCAGAACATTGGTCGGCTTGAGATCCCGGTGAATCACGCCTTTCTGGTGGGCATGTTGCACGCCGCGGCACACGGACAGGAACAGCTCCAGGCGCGCGCGGAGCGGAGATTGGTGCTCGTCGCAATAGCGGTTGATCGGCAGGCCCTTGACCAGCTCCATCACGAAATAAGGCCGGCCCGATCCGGTTTCGCCGCCGTCGAAAACGCGCGCGATATTGGCGTGATCCATGAGCGCCAGGGCCTGGCGCTCCGCCTGAAAGCGACCCACGACATCGCCTGAATCCATGCCCGGTTTGAGGATTTTCAAGGCGACGGTGCGGCGAATGGGGTATTGCTGCTCAGCGATGAAGACCACGCCAAAGCCGCCCTCGCCGATCTGTTCCATCAATTTATAAGCGCCGATCTGTGCCCCCAGGCTCTCTCGGACGGTGCCGACGCCACTGACATACAGCGACGCCGCGGGCGTTTCGAGAAAGCCTGGCTCACGGTCGTACACGCGGAGCAACGCCTCGATTCGTCCCAGGAGGCATTTGTTGCCCCCACAGGCGCGGTCCAGGTAGAGACGGCGAGCCTCCGCTTCCGTCATCTGACGCGCCGTGTTGAATATCTCCGCTTCGTCCGCGAGCAAGACGGCGGTCTCCTTCACAATTCGATCCTTGAAGCCCCTTACCTTTGAAAAACGGTAGTGCGGCCCCCGGGTGCTATTTTTCGGTAGTCTAACGCTGCGGAAAACGAATTGCGAGCCTCCCGCGACGTAAATAGACGCCAGCGCCGGCCGCAGGCGCTCGGCTGCTGGCCCAGCAAGCGCAGGCCGGCTATGAACTTTCAGCCGTTCAAATGTTCGTGAAGCATTCCTGACTGCTCAGGATCGCGGCCTCAATGCCGAGAAGGTCCGTGGGCATGGCGACGAAAGCGCTGATCTCGGGCGGCGACGGCGGGCGGTGCAGGAAGGTGGCAAAATCAGCGGTGACATTGTCGGCCCGGTATTCCTGCGAGGTCAGGAAGGCGTTGGCGATACCGGCCAGGCCCAGCGGCTGGATGTCGTTATTCCAGAGGGCCAGCTCGGCGGCGCTGCCGGTGCGTCCGAGCAGGTTGATATACAGCGACTGCACGAAGTCGGTATCGATACGGCCTAGGTACTCGGGCGAGGTGATGAAGCCGGCTTCGACGGATTCCAGCGAGGCGCCGTGCTGCAGGATGTTGATCCAGGCCGACCGGCCGGCGTCGTCGGATTGCCGGCCGAGGAAACGCAAGTAGAAGGAATCAACGATCCGGCCCAGGGATTCACTGGAGCGGAAGATGCCGTTGGCGACGGCGGCCTGGCCCTGGGTGTCATAGACGCTGACCCACAGGTTGAGCTCGGCCATCGTGCCGGTGCGGCCGAGCAGGTCGTTATAAAGCCCCTGGACGAAGGCGTGCACATCGTCCAGCTTTGCCCCGGCGTCGAGCTCGCCCGAGCCGGTGAGACTGCCTTCGACACCATCATCGACTACAAAGCCCGGCGACGTTCCCGCGTGGAAGATATTGCCCGCTGCAGGGATGCGCACATTGGGGGAGGTCAGTAGAACTACCGCCGCCGCGTCAAGCGTCCCCTCAGTGTTGAAACTCCGGAAATCGTTGCCGCCGAGGCTCGAGGCGATGCCGCCGATTGACCCGCCGCCCAAGTCAATATTGCCCGCACTCGGGCCCCCGCCTACAATCCGTAAACCCACTTTATTTCCATGGAAATCATTCCCCTGTATAAGCGCAGAGCTGCTGTTGCCAAGCTCTGCTATCGCCAAAGATAACCCGATTCCGCCCTGGGTACTGATGCTGTTGTTGATGATGTAGATGTTCGTAGATCCAATTTGCGTATTGACAGTAATGCCCGCACCGGAGCGCTCGCTCCCTGCCAACGACGTGATGGTGTTGTTCTCCACTCTGCAAAAGCCGAGGGGGGCGCCGGAGGAAGTGAAGGTCGCTTGGCCGCTGTTGACAATTTGGATCGCAGAGGCTTCCTCGACGTAGAAGACGTTCCCCTCGACAATGGTACCGTCGCATCCAAAGATTTGCAGATCGGCAATACCATTGTTCTTGGTGAAGAGATTGTTGCTGACCTGGTCGTTGTTGGCGGTACCCCCCACCGAGGATTGGACACCATTGAAGCTTGCCCCGTGCGTGATCGTATTTTGAGTGAAAATCGATGAGACGCCGTTCTCTATCAAAGTATAGATGAGACATTTGCTGACATAATTGCCCGAAGTTGAGGTGTTGCCAGGCGTAACACCCAATTGCAGTGTGCCGAGGTTGAGATTGGTAAGCGTGCCGTTCGCTCCCGTGAAGGTGATATTTTCGCTGGGCAAAATGGTCGCGGGCACGTTGGGATCGCCCTGAATCGTAAGGTTATTTTCGGAGATGATCAGCGCGCGCGCGTCCGGCGAGGCGCCCGGCTCGATGGTGACAATTCCGCCCGTGGCGGCGATGGCCGCAGCCAGCGTATGGAAATGGGTGCCGTCCAACGGCTGGCTGATCGGAACCACGAATACCTGTGCCGGCGGGGGCGGATTGGGATCGATTCCGCCGCCGGGCGGCCGCACGATGCCGATGGTACCGATGGGCAGGGGCGCCGGCACGAGGCGCGTCTCCAGTCCTTCGAGACTCAGTTGGGCCCGCAGCCGCTTCGCCTGCCGCTCGGCGGAAGGCGATTTCCGCGGGGTTGATCGAAACAGGCGTCGGAACGGATTCATGGCATTTCTCCTTCTCGTCGACCGGTTTTCTGTGTTGAAAACCGGTTTTCTTTGTCATCCGAGAACCTGGTTTCCGGGGCAGAAACCGGGGTGATTTCAGCCCAGTTGGGCCATCAAGATCTGAAGCCCGATGAGCGTCTCCGACGGTTAAATGTTCGAGAAGCATTCCGGAGTACTCAGGATCGCTGCCTCAATGCCGAGCAGATCCGTGGCCGAGCCGGCGTACTGGCTGATCTCGGTCGGCGAGGGCGGGCGGTGCAGGAAGGTGGCAAAATCAGCGGTGACATTGTCGGCCCGGTACTCCTGCGAGGTCAGGAAGGCGTTCCCAATGCCGGCCAGGCCCAGGGCCTGGATGCCGTTATTCCACGGGGCCAGCTCGGCGGCGCTGCCGGTCCGGCCGAGCAGGTTGATGTAGAGGGACTGAACGAAGTCGGTATCGATATTGCTCAGATACTCCGGCGAAGTGATGAAGCCTGCCTCCACCGACTCCAGCGAGGCGCCATGCTGCAGAATGTTGACCCAGGCGGCCCGGCCGGCGGTGTCGGATTGACGCCCGAGGAAGCGGAGATAGAAGGAATCGACGACCCGTCCCAGCGATTCGCTGGAGCGAAGAATGTCGTTGGCGACGGCAGCCTGGCCCTGGGTGTTGAAGACATTGACCCATGCGTTCAGCTCCGCCAGGCTGCCGGTGCGGCCGAGCAGGTCGTTATAGAGTCCCTGGACGAACGCTTGCGTTTGGCTCAGCGGATTGCTACCGAGATCGACGCTGCCGTTCCCCACGGGGGCAAAGACGAACTGGCTGGGGCTGGGCCCGGAGGGAAACAGGTTGTCGTGAGCAGTGACAGTAGAAGTGGTGGCCTTGTCGATGGTGATGGCGAAGCCACCGCTGGCCAGGCCGCGGAAATCATTGCCGCCGAGGCTGGAGTGGAGACCGGCATTTGAACCGCCACCCAGGTCGATGGTGCCGCAACTTGGACCAGTTGTGGCACCATCGCCCGTGATCTTAACGGCGACCACGGTATTGGAAAAATCGTTGCCCTCGACGACGGCAGAAAAGTTGGCCCCGACCTGGCACAACAGACTCAGCCCGACGCCGGCCGTGGTGATCGTGTTGTTGAAGACGTTGACCAACGCGATTCCGCCGCCGAGCTGCTTGATGTCAATGCCTGTGCTTGAGTGGCTGGACATCGTGATCGTATTGTTCTCGAACGTGCTGGGAAAGCCCGCGTGGCCGCTGTTGAACACACGGATGGCCACGGTGTCGCCGTAAAAGGTATTCTGGTCGATCAGGATGCTGTCACAGGAGCTGACGGTCAGGATCGGGTTGGCCGCGCTGGCGAAGGTGTTGTTGGCAACCACGTCGTTGTTGGACGCGTTGAGATTCTGGGCCGGGGCGACACCGTCGAAGGTGGCTTCTCCGGTGATCGTGTTCTGGGTGAAGGTGTTCCTGATTCCTAATTCCTGTAAATCCTGTATCAGGCACTTGCTGACCACATTCCCAGACGTTCCGGAATCGCCCGGGCTGCTGACGTTACCAAGGACGAGACTGTTGAGGTTGAGGTTGGTCAAGAAATAGCCGCTCCCCGCGACTTGAACTTGCTCGCTGGGCAAAATGGCCGCCGGCACGTTGAGATCGCCCTCGATGGTAACGTTTCCCGTCGTCATCGACACAGGACTGCTATCCGGCGAGGCGCCCGGCTCGATAATAATGGCCAGCCGGGCTCCGAGCGGGACGCCCGGAGCGAGAGCCGCGGCGATGGAATGAAAGTGGGTGCTGTCGGTGGGCTGGCTTACGGGGACAACGAACTCCGGCAACACAATCCCCCCTATTGGGGGCCGAATGATGCCGATGACCGGTATCAGGCGCGTTTCCAGCGCTTCCAGACCGAGCTGCGCTCGCCAGCGAGGCGGCGGGCGGCGGGTCGAGGATGATTTCGGCGAACGAACACGAAACAGGCGTCGCAACGGATTCACGGTTTTTCTCCCTTTTGTAAGTCCCTGAAAGCTGTCACCCACATACGCACGGACGGCTCGGTATGACAGCTTTCGAGCCAAGGAAATCAAGGGGCTTGCACTTCGTGGCCATCTCACACTCGGAGCAGGCGACGTCGAGGGCTGCCTCGAAGGGTAGTGCGAGAAAGGCAGCCGGATTCCCCAAGCAATTCTGGATTTTCTTACCGGGAGGAGAAAAAAGGTCGGGAGTCGGGAGTCTTTGTGCGCCGTGCAAAGGCGTATGTCTTCAGTGGGTGTGATCGGCCGACCGCGGCCGGCCGGTCAATTGCCGCAAGATCTCGCGTGCCCTGTCGAGCTCACCTTCAAGGGGATCAGGCGCGATTTCGGTGAAATAATCCGGCCCATCTCTTGCATCATGGCGCGGCTCTCTTCGGGATCGGCGTCCAGAAAACGATCGCCTCATGTCAGATTGTTGTCGGCGCGGCGCCGACGGCATGCCGTCGTGCTCGCCGACGCCGAAGACCGGCACGATGTTGGTGTGGTGCAGCTTCGCGGCAGCGCGGGCCTCGCGGCGAAAACGCTCGATCGACTGGGCATTCGCCAGCCGCTGATAGGGCAGGACCTTCAGAGCCACGTGACGGCCGAGCGACTCCTGGACTGCCTCATAAACAACGCCCATGCCGCCCCGACCAACCTCGCGCAGGATACGAAAGTCGCCCAGTTGTTTCGGTATCGGCCGCGTGTCCGCTGACGGCGTCTGCAACGGTCCCGTGGCGGGAGCATCCACGGAGCCGAAGCGTTCCATGAAGACGAGCGCCGGGAACAGTTCGCGAATCTCCTTGGCCAGGTCCGGATATTTTTCCGTGTACTCGGTCAAGGACGGCCGTTCGCCGCGACGATAGCGGTCGGCGAAATCCTCGGCGAGCTTCTCCACCGGATCCCGGCCGGAGGTAGGCGTGGGCATGATCAGATCTCCTCTTGCACTCCCGGCAGGCCGCTCAAGATCTCTTTCAAGCGCCTGAGGGCACGAATGTAACGCTTGCTGGCCGCCGCCTCCTGAATATCGAGCACGCGCGCGGCCTCGGCATTGCTGAGCTGCTCGAAATGACGCAGCACCAGCACTTCCCGATCGAGCGCATCCATGCGATTGAGGGCTTCCTGAAGCTGCAGTTTCATCTCCGCGCGCATAGCGGCCTGGCTAGGCTGGGTCAGATGTCCCAGAAGCTGGGCGGCGAGCGCGGCCGAGGTCGCCTCGGGTAATCCGCCGCGATAGAGAGAGACCTCCCGACTGGCATCGCGCATTTTGACGCCCAGATGCCGGCGATGCAACTCTTGCAGCTTTTGTCCCGTGAGGAAACGCAGCCAGAGGAAGAACGGCATATTCGGCTGCTTCAAGTACTCCGGCAGCCGGGCAGATGCTTCGAGATACGCCTCCTGGACAACATCGGAAGCGTCGATGCGGCTCTGCACGCGCTGGTCGAGGCGCAAGGCCACCATGCGTTTCAGCCGGTCCTGATGGCGCGTTAACAGTTCTCCCCAACGCGCCGGGTCGCCGGCGGCGACGGCTTGGAGCAGGTCATTCGTATCGGCCGAGTTCTCTGCCATGAAAGGCACCATGAGCCATTAACTGCGCGCGGCACGCACTGGGAGACAGCATAATCGGTTTTTTTTGTGGAGGCTGACAAAAAACCGGCACCTGCGGCGTTTCGCCTGCGATGGACCGGTGAAAGCAATTGCCTGCGAATGCTCTGCGCCAAGCACATCAGACAGGCCCGATCAAACATCACCCAGGCAGTGCCTACGAAACGAGCTACGCGCGTTTGAACGCCTTGGGGCGACTGAATCACAGCGGTTTCTCCCCACCTCGTGGCTGCGCGGTCCGGCCTTGCGGCTTGCGCAGAGCGTTTCGAGTTACAGGGGCCGATGGGCCTGCGGTTAATGGAATGAGTTGGTTGTGCTCGTGAAATCGCTGGCAATCCAGAAATGATTATCTACCTCTATTTCGGGTTGATTATCCTGGCCCTCCTGGCCGTGTTGTCGGCGGGCGTCGTGGTTTTGCTCGGGGGATTGCTCGGAGCGCTTATTGGCGGCATTCTGGGTCGAAAGACGGTGCCCGAGGAGGGTAGAGAACTTCAATCCTACCGGGGAATCGCCTTTGGCTGTTTTCAAGGTGTGCTGCTCGGCCTGCTCTTAGTTCTGGCGCTCCTGGCTGTGGCGTGGCAATACCTTATTTCCTAGTTGCGACAAGTGCGACCGCGGAAGGCCCGCGCCGACCCTGCTGACTGCGTTGCGGGTTCGGGCATGTCCGTCACTTGCTTTTCTCGAACTTTGCCGCATCCGGTGATTTTGATACGAATTCCGCTGCCGCGAAGCGGTTGGGAGATCGGTTAGAAATGCGACAACGGATCGACCGACTCATTCAAAAGCGACTGGCCGGAGTCACGGGTCGGGAATTGCAAAGCCTTCGGGTCATCGAAGTCCTCGAACACATCGCCGCTTCGAGCGCTGACGCGACCCGGCGCGCCGCCATCGATCTCCTCAAGGAATTCGCCGCTCGCACTCCGGAAACCCGGCTAACGCAGGAAACCAAGGCGTCGCTGAAACGGCTGGAGAAGCAAGCCGGTCCGTGAATGAGCCCCTGGATGGCCAGCCATTGCGCCATTTCCGTTTGATAAAGCGCTGGAGGCCGGTTCGCATTTGGAAATTCCGTGTTCCGCGACCGTTACTTGCGCTGGCAGATTGCCGCACGAGCTTTTGCCGAACTCGACCATCCCACGGCAAGGCGGCTGTCCATGAGCCATGCTAGTTTAATCTAGTCGTCACCTTCCGCATGGATCAATGGCAAGGCGGTCGATTAGATCAAACCACGGGGAACCGTGTCGCGGGTAGGGTCAGTCGATCGTCGGCTCGCTGTCCAAATACGCGTACGCCACGCAGCGGAAATCTGCTTCTCAGCCAACGTGCTTTTTCACGAAAGCAACGGCGCGCGCACGCGCTTCGGCCGCCTCTTCCGGCTTGCCGTTAACTAGACCGTGGCCGGCTTCGCGCACCGTGATCAGCTCGTGATCCACGCGATGCTTCGTCAGCTCCCGATCCATGTCGGCGGATTGCTCGTGAGGAACGTCCGTGTCCTTGGCGCCGTGAATCAGCAGCGTCGGGGGATACTTCGCCGTCACGTTGCGGATCGGACAGAAGGGATCGAAAGCTCTGGCGTTCTTGGCGGGATCCAGTCCGGCGACCTCTTGCGGCCACACTCCCTGCTGCCGACAATAAAGAAAATAGCGGCCGCGGCTGTTCTCGGCCGCCGGAGTAGTCAGCGGCATCGTACCAACCGCTTTCCGGGCCTCCTCTCTGGTTACCAGCGGCGGGCGATAAAGGGCATTGGGCTTGCTGACCCAGTCGCCCGTGATGTCGCCGAAACCCCAGAAGGCGACCAAGGCCCGCGGCTTCGGCTCCACGCGGTAGCCGGTTGTGAGAGCCAGGTAGCCGCCCGCCGAGTTGCCCGCCACGGCAATGCGCCCAGGATCAGCCTGGAATAACTTCGGTCCCTTGTCACGCACCCACTTGCACGCGTCCTGCACGTCTTCGAGGATCGCTGCCAGTTTGGTTTCGGGCGCCAGTCGATAGTCAATCGACACCACAGCAAAGCCAGCAGCCACCAGCTGGTCGCTGAACGTGTCATCGATGCCGCGCCTATCTCCCAGGATCAGGGCGCCACCGTGAATCCAGATCAGTGTGGGCCGCAGCCGGTCGGCTTTGCTGGAGTAGACGTCGGCCTGAATC
>DASZFN010000158.1:0-2658 GCA_035939715.1 Gemmataceae bacterium
AGAGCCTCGCAGAAGCGTCTGGAATTCCTGATCGGTCATGGGCCGGCGGCGATTGGCGCGTCCACGGCTGCGCAGCTTGCCGAATGGATTCCGCTCCACAAGCTCCATTTCGCAAGCCCAATTGAACGCCCGCTTGATCGTCGAAATCACGCAGCGGCGGTACCACTCCGAACGGTACTCGGGGTGGTCGTTGAGCCAGCATTGCAGGTCGAATGGCCGGCACTCGGCGAGCGGCAGCTCGCCGCAGGTCTTCTCGAACCGGCGCAGGATACACGCCACGGTCTCGTAGGAACGGGTGGACAGGTCGCGCCCGGCCTGCGCCAAGTACAATCGAATGACATCCTGCACGGTCTGGCATTGCCCAGGTCTGACGGGCCGAACTAGAATCGACATGAAGCGTCTCCTTAACAGGTATGCTTCCACGGGCTCGAGCGACGGCAATCGCTGCGAGCCTTTTTCTTTGGCCCTGGGCCCGATACCCAAGGCTACGTTCAGGAGTGTTACCTCGTCGGTGGGAAGACATCCAGCGAAATGTGCCCGAGCGCGCGGATCTTTCTTTGATAAGCCTGGGTTGCCGTTCCGGGCCGCGGTCGGCGACAATGAGTGCCGCTCGCCCGCTGTACGAAATCTCGGTGCCGCGCCGGAGCATGGCTCATGAACGACGGTCCTGAAGACCAGCGGATTCAAGGCCCCACGAGAGGCGCAACGCCAGAAGGGCAGTCAGCGGCGGACCTGCCGGCGTTACCGCCGGCTTTGGGCACTCCGGAATCCCGGGCCGGCCGTCCGCCAGAGGCTCCGCCCAGCAGCCCTGACTCGCGAATTCAGGGAGGATCGATCCGACTCTTCCACGTCGCCGGCATTGATGTGTTGCTGCACTGGTCCTGGTTCTTCTTCGCCCTCCTGCGTTTGCAGTCCGATGGCTCGGACGACGCTTTCGGATTCGCGCGTTACGACTCGCAGGTGTGGTATGCGGTCGAATACGTGGCGCTCTTCGGCATGGTGCTCCTGCACGAGTTCCGGCATGTTCTGGCGTGCCGCTCGGTCGGGGGGATCGCCAATCGCATCGTCCTGTGGCCGCTTGGCGGGGTTGCTTTCATCGATCCGCCCCCGCGGCCAGGCGCCTTGCTGTGGAGCACCGCCGCCGGGCCGCTGGTCAACGTGCTGTTGCTGGCGCCCACCATCGGTTTCTGGATGGTGTGCCGCGCCACCGGGTGCCAGGACACGGCGCCGGACATTTACCGGTTCGCCGCCGGGGTCGCCTGGATCAACGGCTACCTGCTTGTATTTAACATGCTCCCCGTCTATCCGCTGGACGGGGGCAGGATCCTGCAAGCGCTACTGTGGTTCGTCATGGGCCGCGCCCGCAGTTTGCTGGTGGCCGCCGCGATTGGTCTGCTGACCGGGTTGGCCCTTCTCATTATCGCAATCGTCGAGCGCTCGCTGGTGTGGGGCGTCATGGCCGGCTTTGGTGTGCTCTTTTCCTTGGTCGGTTTTCAGGGCGCCCGCGCGTTGATCCGCATGCTCGGGGCGCCGCGCTGGCAGGAGGCGGCCTGTCCCGCCTGTGGGGCGCCGCCGCCCATGGGAAATTTCTGGTTCTGCCTGCGCTGCTGGGCGCCGTTTGATATCTTCGCGGCCGGCGGCAACTGCCCCAACTGCAGCAGGCCCCTGGCGGCGGTCCTCTGCCCCGACTGTGGCCGAAGCCGGCCGTACCTGGAATGGTGCAAAGAGGTCATTCCACTCGAGCCCTTGGACAGGGAGCGCAAGCCGGGTCCTGTCCGAGCAGAGCCGAGCCCGGCGGAGGCAGTGGTTGCTGCTCGCCCGCCAACCGTGGCTCAGCGCGTCTTGTGGGGCATGATCTTTGCGACCCTCGCCCTGGTTCTCTGCGCGCTTCCCAAGGCAGGAGAACAGCCGCTGGGCCTGATCGTCTGGACGGCCGGCGGGGCCATTCTCGGGGCCACGAGTGCCGGGGCCATGACCAGGGCCTGGAGGAATGCGCAGGCACGCAAGAAGCTGCGCGGCACCTGGCTGCTGGTTGAAGAGGATGGTCAGAACATCCAGGCCGGCGAGGAGAAACCACGGCGGCTGACCCTGAAAGTCCCTGTCTACGACGTGCGCGTTGGCGACCAGCGCGATGTGCGTGGGGCCTGCTGGATCGATCCGTTGACCGAGCCGCCGGCGATCAGTTTTACGCCAAAGACGGGCGCTGAAGCCGGCAAGCCGCGCCAGGGCATCTACCGCCTGGAAGGCAAGGTCCTGACCCTTTGCCTGGCGTATCGGGGCCACCCGCGGCCGACGACGTTCCGGGCCCAGCCGGATGTCCAGCAAGTGCAGGTCTACCGGCGCGCTGGCAAGGGAACTTTGGCGCGCCGCTGACGCGCTCCGCTCCAACATGGACGCTGCCGAGTACACGGACTGATGCAGGCCATTGCGCGAGTGAACCGCGTCTTCAAGAACAAACCGGGCGGCCTGGTTGTGGATTACCTGGGTCTGGCGCACGAACTCAAGCAGGCGCTGGCGAACTACACCGAGAACGGCGGCACGGGACGCACGGCCATCGACCAGGAAGAGGCGGTCGCCGTGATGCTGGAGAAACACGAAGTCTGCTGTGGCATCTTTCATGGCTTTGATTGGTCGCTGTGGAACAGCGGCAGCCCGCAA
>DASZFN010000159.1:0-1777 GCA_035939715.1 Gemmataceae bacterium
GCCATGTGGCCGACGTGCAGGAGATCCGCACTTTCATTCTCGATCCCAGCCGCACGCTGGTGGTCCAGGACAACCCCCTCGCCGACCGCTCCTACAAGCTTTATGACGCTATGCGGCATGAACTGGAAGGGGTGCCCCCCCTGCTCTCGCTCGAGACGAATGATGCCACGGTGGTGCGGCTGATCAACATCCAGGAGTTGGTCTCACGCTTTAAAGTGGATCTCTGGCGGGTGCGCGGTCTCGTGAGCTCCGCCTTCCGCCGCAACAGTCTCGCCGCGAACACCTTTGCCGAAATCCTCATGAAGCGGGATGGACTGGCGTTCTACATTTCTCGGATCGACACGCTGGCCGACGATAAGACCAAGGTGGCCCTCCATGATGTGCTCGAGAGCGAATCGTACCGAAACATCATCCGCTATGCCGGCGAAATCGAAAAAAAGGGGGGTGCCGCCACGGATTATACCACGATCTGTCCGTTTGATACGTATCAGGTGGGCGACTACGCCAAGATTGACGGCGTCTTTCAGGAGCTGGTCGATGTCTCGATCCAGCGGATGAAGGACTTCACCCATGTGCGGCTCCATGAGGCGTGGGTGAAGCTGTGGACGCTCTACAGCGTGGTCGGCGTGATGATCACCGCCCTGCTCGGATTCATCCTTTATATTTCCAACACCATCAGTAGTTCCCTGGTCGTGGTCAGCAGCGACCTCAACCGGCTCTCGCAGACGAATCTGAAATCGGCGCTGGCGCTGCAGGAGACCAGCGTGCGCCTGAGCAACGACTCCTGCGAGGAAGCCTCCACCCTGGAGGAGATCAGCGCCTCCGTCGAGGAGATGAACGGCATGAGCCAGTCCAATCTGGAGCACATCCGGACGGTCGCCGTACTGGCCGAGCAGGCCCGGGCCACGGCCGACAAGGGTTCCGGCATCGTCTCCAGCCTGCGCACGGCGATGGAAGGGATGGAACGGACCAACAAGGACATTGCCAACATCAACAAGACGATCGAGGACATCGCCTTCCAGACCAACATCCTGGCGCTGAACGCGGCGGTCGAGGCGGCCCGCGCCGGCAAGGCCGGTGAGGGATTCGGGGTCGTCGCCAACGAAGTGCGCAACCTCGCCAAGCTTTGCGCCCAGGCGGTCAGCGAGACATCGAGCAAGGTCGCCGCCTCCTTCGAAGGCAGCAAACAGGCCAACGACCTCAGCAAGAAGGTCGAAAACAGCTTTTCCGAAATCCTCAAGACCACCCACGAGTACCACAGCAAGATCGGCGAGATTGAAAAGGCGTCGCAGCAAAACGCCACCGGCATCGACCAGATCGGGCAGGCGATTGTCCGCCTCGACCAGATCACCCAGAATACCGCCGCGGTGGCGGAGGAAAACGCCAGCGCGTCGCATGAGATGATCGCCCAAACCAACGACACCATCAACTGCATCAAGGTGCTGGACGAGATGGCTTCCTCGAAAAAGTCCCGGGAGACGGTCGGGCAGGGTGAACCGCAGGCAGAGGGCATCGGCGAGGCGGAGGCTTCCGCTCCTGATGCCGAAGAAGTGGAATCCACGTTAACCCACGGCTGAGCCTGGTGGGTCTTCCGGCCACAACCGACGCCTGAGGATTTGTTGCCCGGGCCAAACAGCGCCGGACATGCGTGCAAATGCTGGGGACAAAGCCCGGCCAGGCGCGGCGAATGGCGGTTGCACAGCTGGCCGGTAAGTGCAAATTGGCCAAGCAGTGGCTCGGCACCTTTCCCCGGAAATTCCCACACTTGCGCATCTCC
>DASZFN010000160.1:0-9134 GCA_035939715.1 Gemmataceae bacterium
CCGAGATCGTGAACGATTTGGTTCTCGAAGCCGAGAAACACAAACGTGAAGTGAGACCCGGCAAGCCACAGACCTTAATCATACTAACCCGAAGCGCAAGCGAGGCCCTTCCCTCGCTTGCGCTTCGGGTTAGTCTGTTGCAAGAAGATCGTATATGTCGTTCTGTGAAAGGCGCCGTATGAATCCAGTAGGCGTAGGCATCATCGGTTCCCAATTCATCGCGGAACTCCATGCGGAGGCATTCAAGCGTGTCCCGGACGCCAAAGTCGTCGCTGTCGCCTCGCCGACGCAGGCGCACGCAAAGGCCTTTGCGGAGAAACACCACGTCGCCAGGTGGTTCACGGATTATCATGAGCTTCTCAACTTCAAGGAAGTTGAGGTCGTGTCGCTGTGCTTGCCCAACCACTTGCATTGCCAGGCCACGGTAGACGCTGCCAGGGCAGGCAAGCACGTTATCTGCGAGAAGCCGTTGTGCCTGAATCTACAAGAGGCCGATCGCATGATCGTCGCCTGCAAAGAGGCGGGCGTCAAGCTCATGTACGCCGAGGAGCTGTGCTTCACGCCCAAATATGTCCGCGCCAAGCAGCTGGTGGATGAAGGCGCGCTGGGCAAGGTCTATCTTGTCAAGCAGAGCGAAAAGCATTTCGGTCCGCACAGCGACTGGTTCTGGAACGTGGAGCGCAGCGGCGGCGGCGTGCTCCTCGATATGGGCTGTCACGGCATCGAGTTCGCCCGCTGGATCCTCGGCCGTCCCAGGGCGACCAGCGTCTACGCTCACTGCGCCACCTACGTGCACAAGGACAGGACGCGCGGCGATGATAATGCGATTCTGCTGGTCGAATTTACCGACGACGCAGTCGCCCTCATCGAAGAAAGCTGGGCGCGCGTGGGCGGCATGGACGACCGCGCCGAAATCTACGGCAGCAGGGGCGTGACCTACGCCGATCTGCTCCATGGCAGTTCGCTCGAGACCTTCAGCGAAGTCGGCTACGGCTATGCAGTGGAAAAAGCTCCCACCACGACTGGTTGGACCTTCACGATGTATGAAGAACTTTGGAACTACGGCTTTCCTCAAGAAATGCAGCACTTTATCGACTGCGTGCGCCTGGATCAAAAGCCCTTGGTTACGGGCGAGGACGGCAAGGCTGTCCTGGAAATCATGATGGCGGCGTATGCCTCGGCAGGCGCCGGCAAGAAGATCGCCTTGCCGTTTGCTACAGACGCGAGAAGGCCGATCGATTTATGGCTAGAACCTGGTTTAGCGACGCGCAGCGAAGCCTGCGGAATGAAAGCCGACTAAGCTTCGTTGACAAGCATTGCTGTAGTACCATAAGGTACAGGCGGAGGTAGATTCATGAGCAGCTTAACTATTTCCTTGCCGGAATCGATGAAGGAATTTGTCGATGCGCAGGTTTCGGCTTGCGGCTTCGATAGTGCCAGCGCATATGTCCGCGGTTTGATTGAGCGTGCCCAGATCGAAAAGGAACGCGCCGAAATTGATGCCAAGCTGCTGGAAGGCGTTGACGCCCTGGAGCGAGGCGAAGGCCGCGAAATGCAAGCTTCGGATTGGGCAAAGCTACGAGCGCTGGTCGGCAACCACCAGGGCAAAGGCACTGGCAAATGACAGGACGGGTTATCCGGCCGGCGATTGTCGACGAGGATTTAGCGGGACTCGCACAGCATATCGCCCGTGACAACGTGGAGGCGGCTCTTCGATTTCTGGAAGCCGCCGAGTTGGCATTTCAAAAGCTGGCAGAAATGCCGGGCATGGCCGGTCTTTGGGAATCGCCCAACCCTCGTCTGGCAGGTATTCGCGTCTGGTCAATTCGAAAGTTCGAGAACTACTTGATCTTTTATCGCCCAGTTCAAGAGAGCATCGAACTGATTCGAATCTTGCACGGATCGCGAAATATTGAGCGCGCGCTCGGTTTTTGAAACATGACACCGCGAAGGATGGGGGCATGCCACGCGACTTGATTCTCGGCACCGCCGGGCACATTGACCACGGCAAGACCTCATTGGTGAAGGCCCTTACCGGCATTGACTGCGACCGGCTGCCTGAAGAAAAGGCCCGCGGAATTACCATCGACATTGGTTTTGCCATTCTCGATCTGGGTGAGTTCCGGCTGGGCATCGTCGATGTGCCGGGCCACGAGCGCTTTGTCAAGAACATGCTGGCCGGCGCCACGGGAATTGACCTGGCCGTACTGGTCGTGGCCGCGGATGATTCCGTGATGCCGCAGACGCGCGAGCATCTGGAGATTCTCGGGTTGCTGGGCTTGCAGCATGGACTCATTGCCCTTACCAAGTCCGACCTCGTCGATGAAACGACCCGTGAAGTAGTTGAACTCGAGATCCGCGAGCTCGTGCAGGGCAGTTTTCTGGAGCATGCGCCGATCATCCGGACTTCCGCTCAGACGGGTGAAGGCATTGACGAGCTCAAGAACGCCATCGCTGAGATCTGCCGGCATGTGGAGGCACGCACCGGCAAGGAGTGGTTTCGCATGGCGATTGATCGCTCCTTCATCGTTCAGGGTCACGGCACCGTGGTCACTGGCTCGGCGACGGCCGGGAATCTGCGGGTCGGCGATGAAGTGGAATGGCTGCCGAAGCGCGAGCGCGTACGCGTGCGCTCCTTGCAGAACCACGATGCCCCCGTTGAGGAAGTCCATCGCGGCATGCGCGCGGCCATTAACCTGGCGGGCGTGCATCATGAGGACGTTATTCGCGGTCAGGAGCTGGCGACGCCGGGATACCTGGAACCGTCGCGTGTCCTGACGGTCCGCTTGCACTGCCTGGCCGACGTGAAGCGGCCGATCAAGCATCGTATGCCCCTTCGCTTCCACCTTGGCACGGCGGAAATCATGGGGAACGTGTCGTTGCTCGACTGCGACCGGATTGAGCCGGGGCAGTGGGGACTGGCGCAACTTTTTCTCGAAGAGCCGGCGACGGCCACGTGGGGCCAGCCCTTTGTCATTCGCGAATCGTCAGCTACCCAGACGCTGGGCGGCGGCCAGGTCCTTCAGCCGGTTGCCAAGAAGATTCGCCGCCGGCATCTGGAGATCCTCGAACGTATCGAGCGGCTGTGGAGCGGCAATGCCGAAGAACGCGCCTTGACCGTCGCCTGGTTTGGGGGCTTCACTGGTTTTGTCCTGGGCGACCTGGTCCGCGATGCGAATATTCCTCCCGAGGACGCGCAGGCCTTGGTCGAGAAACTCAAGACGCGCGGTGAGCTGGTTGAGGTCGCAACCAGCCGCGCCCGCAGCACGCTCCTACACGCCGACATGGTGCGCGAGCTGGAAGAGCGGATTTTGCAGGCACTGGCAAGACTTCATGAAGAATTTCCGCTCATGTCCGCCCACGATCGGCAAAAGGTCCAGTCGCAACTTGACTACGTCGGCGATGATGCGCTTGTCCAGGCGACCGTGGAGCGCCTGCTTCAGCATAAGAAGCTGATCGGCGATCTGCGCCGCATCGGGCGGGCGGATTTCAAGCCGAAGTTGAGCGGTAACCAGCGCAAGCTCAAGGATAAGCTGGTGGCCGCGTATCAGGAAGCTCGATTTCAGCCGCCGGAACCGGCCAGCTTTGCGAACCAGGCGGGAGGCAACGCGGCCAGCTTGAAGGATTTGCTGGACGTTTGTGTGGCCGAGGGCTTGCTGATTCAGATTGCGGACGATGTTTATCTGCACGCTGACGCCGAGGCGGACATGCGCCGGACGATTCATGATAAGTTGGCCGCCGGCTCCGGTCTGACGGTGGCCGAGATTCGCGACCTGCTCGGCACCACGCGCAAGTACGCGATCCCGCTTTGCGAATACCTGGATCGCACCGGCGTGACCCGGCGTGAAGGAGATTTGCGTTTTCCAGCCAAGCAGGGCGCCGATGCTTCCGTTTGACCGCGATCTCTCAGGTGACAGGCGACCATGACTGACAATCCTTTCCGCGGCTTGCCGTCTGTGCATGACATTCTTCAGGTGGCCGTTATACAGACACTGACTGCTGAGCATGCGCATGAAGTTGTCGTGGAGGCGATCCGTCAGGAGATTACGGAACTACGCCAGCGGTTGAGCCGGGGAGAGATCCTGGACGGTGAAGCGGCCGCGGACATCATTGCGGCGCGCGTCCGTGAGCGACTCAATCGCAACCTCCGGCCCAAGCTTCATGCCGTCATCAATGCGACCGGCATTGTCCTGCACACCAATCTCGGTCGCGCTCCTATCGCCGAAGAGGCCGCCCGGGCGGCTTATGACGCGGCTCGCGGTTACCTGAACCTGGAGCTCGATTTGGAAACGGGCAATCGCTCGTCGCGCCAGCTTGCTATTCGCGAATGGGTCTGCCGGCTGACAGGCGCGGAATCGGCCACCGCCGTCAACAACAACGCCGCCGCCACGGTCATTGCCCTGCGGGCGCTGTGCCAGGGCAAGGAAGTCATCATTTCTCGCGGCCAGCTCATCGAAATCGGCGGCAGCTTTCGCATTCCGGAGATCATGAGTGTGAGCGGAGCAATCCTGCGCGAAGTCGGCACAACCAATATTACGAGGCTGAGCGACTACGAATCTGCCATCGGACTCAACACCGCCGCGCTGATGCAGGTACACACCAGTAACTATCGCATCTCTGGGTTTACTCAATCCGTTCCGCTGATCGACCTGGTCGCGCTGGGCAAGAAGCGCGGCCTTCCCGTGTTCGATGACATCGGCAGCGGCGCCCTGATTGATTTTGCGCGGTTCGGCTTTCAGGACGAACCGGTGGCCCACGACAGCATCGCAGCCGGCGCCGATCTGGTGATGTTTAGCGGCGACAAGCTCCTCGGCGGCCCCCAGGCGGGCATCCTGGCCGGCCGCAAGGAACTGATTCAAAAGGTCGAAAAAGATCCGCTCATGCGCGCTTTCCGCCTGGACAAGATGACGCTGGCGGCTCTCGAAACCACTTTGCGCCTGTATCTCAACGAAGCGCAGGCGCTGCAGCAGGTGCCCGTCCTGCGCCTGTTAGCCATGCCGCTTTCTGAGCTGCGCCGGCGCGCGGAAGCACTCGCCGCACGGCTCCGCCAAGTTGACGGCCTTGCCGATGTGAGTGTCTGCGAGGACGTTGCCTACGTCGGCGGCGGCTCCTTGCCCGACCAGGCGCTGAAAACCTGCATCATTGAAATCGCAGCCCGGGGCATGAGTGAAACCGAGATGGCCTACCTCCTGCGCACGGGGGAGCCCGCCGTGATTGGCCGTCTTCGCGAGAATAAGCTCGTGCTCGATGTCCGGACGATCTTCCCAGAGCAGGAAGAGCTGGTCGCGCGGGCCGTTGGGCAAGCGCTCGACCACGCAACTGCACCTTAAATGCAAATCAATTCGGCTCCTTGCCTGTCCGGCAAAGAAAATGTGCCGTATGATGGCAGAGCCCGCCCGCCTTCCACTCCGTCTTCCCACCATGGTCCGGAGCCAGAAATGCGGTTTGCTTGTTGCTGCGGTATTATCCTAGTCCTGTCGGTTGCCTTCCTGGACGTTTCCCGCGCTGCACCGGAACCGCCTGTTGTTGCCGTCACTGGACCGCGCACTCCGGCGGAGGAACAGAAATGTTTTCACCTGCCGCCTGGATTTGACATTGAGCTGGTCGCCGCGGAGCCGGCCATCATCAAGCCAATTCAGATGAACTTCGACGACCGCAACCGGCTTTGGGTGACGCAATCCGTTGAATACCCCTTCGCGGCACCAAGGAACCGCCAAGCGCGCGACACCGTGAAGATCATCGAAACGACGCGCGGCGATGGAGTCGCTGACAAGATCAGCACCTTTGCCGACGGCCTCAACATTCCGATCGGCGTGCTCCCCGTGCCGGGCGGCTGTATCGCTTATAGCATTCCGAATATCTACCGCTTTCTCGACACCGACGGCGCCGGCCGCGCGGACAAGCGTGAGATGCTTTACGGCAGTATCGGCGTCCGCGATACCCACGGCATGACCGGCTCTTTCACCTGGGGCTTCGACGGGTGGATTTACGCTTGCCACGGTTTTGCCAACGATTCGGTGCTGAAAGGCTTGGACGGCCTGGCCATCAAGCTGAACTCGGGAAGCACCTATCGCATGAGGCCGGATGGCTCGCATGTGGAATACTACACGCACGGGCAGGTCAACCCGTTCGGGTTATGCTTCGATCCGCTGGGCAACCTCTACTCAGCAGATTGCCACACCCAGCCGGTCATGGCGCTATTGCGCGGCGGCTATTATCAGAGCTTCGGCAAGCCGCATGACGGCCTCGGCTATGCCCCGGAAATGGTGAGCGGCTACGACCGGTCCACCGCCATTGCCGGAATCGTCTACTATGCGGCCGACCATTTCCCGGCCGCCTATCGGGATTGCCTGTACTTCGGCGACGTGGTCGTCAATCAGGTCAACATCTATCGGCTGGAGCCGCACGGCTCAAGTTTCGTGGCCAGGCTGGAGCCGAAGTTCCTTACCTGTGACGATCCCTGGTTCCGGCCGGTGGATGTGAAGCTAGGGCCGGACGGCGCCCTGTACGTTGCCGATTTTTACAACCGCATCATCGGCCACTACGAAGTGCCGCTGACCCATCCCGGCCGGGACCATTCGCGTGGGCGCATCTGGCGCATTGTCTACCGTGGTCCGGACGACAAGGGCAAGCCAGTTGCTCCGCGAGCCGATTGGTCTACGGCATCCATTGCCGAATTGATCAACGATCTCAAGCATCCCAACCTGGTTGTGCGCATGAAGGCGACGAATCAGCTGGTCGAGCGTGGCTCGGAGGCGGTGCGCGCCGTGCGCGCAGTGATGGAACCAGCCACGCCGGCTTTTCAACGTATGCACGGTCTGTGGATTTTAGACCGATTGCATGCTCTCGACGATGCGCTGCTTGAGGCTGCTTCGCGGGACAGCGAAGGAGGCGTGCGCGTGCATGCGATGAAAGTGCTGGCTGAACGGCCGCAGCTTGCTGAGCCTTTGCGAAGCCTGGCTGTGGCGGGACTGCGCGACACAGACCCCTTCGTCCAACGGGCGGCGGCCGAGGCCCTGGGTCGCCATCCGCTGGCCGACAATGTTGGGCCGCTGCTGGCCATCCGCCACACGGTTCCCGCCGACGATACGCATCTGCGGCACGTGGTCCGCATGGCGCTGCGCGATCAACTCGAGCCGGCGGAGGTCTGGCGGCAATTGCCGGTTTCCTCCTGGACGGAAAAGGACAAACGTGCCATCGCCGATGTCGCCGCAGGCGCCGCGACAGCGGAAGCCGCCGGCTATCTTCTGGCTCATGTGCAGCATTATCCGGAAGGCAATGAGAATTTGCTGCGTTATGTCCACCACGTCGCCCGCTACGGCAAGGAAGACACGCTGGACGGCTTGCTTACGTTCGCGCGCGAGCAGCAGCCCGAGAACCTCCGCCACCAGGCGGCCCTCTTCAAGGCGCTTCAGCAAGGAATGCAGGAGCGCGGCGCAAAGTTCAGCAAGGCAGGCAAGGCGTGGGCGCAGCAATTGACCCAGCATCTCCTGGTGTCCACCTCGAATGAGGAGTTGTTGGCCGGCGCTGAGATGGCAGGCTCTCTCCAGCTAAAATCTGCGGTACCAAATTTGGCGCGCCTCTCCGCGAATAAGAAGCTACCGGAACCCCAGCGGCGCGCAGCCCTTGACGCGCTGCGGGCGATTGATGCCAGGCGCCATATCGGACTCTTTGGCGACCTTCTCGAAGACGCCGCCGAGCCCATGCCAATCCGCGAGCATGTAGCGTTTGTGTTGGCAGGCATTAATTCACCGGAGGCCAACGCCGAACTGGTGAAGAGCCTTGCAGTGGCGCCGGCCCGGCTGCAGAACAGCATCGCCAACGGCCTGGCAGCCAGCTTGCAGGGAGCGGAAAAACTGCTGGAGGCGGTCGGCGCAGGCAAGGCCTCGGCGCGTCTTCTGCAGGAAGGGGCAGTACCCCGGCGGCTGGAACAACATGCCAAGCTCAAGCAGCGCATTGCTATGCTGACCAAAGGACTGCCGTCGGTGGATCAGCGCATGCAAGACCTGATCAATCGGCGGCGTGAAGGCTTTGGCAAGGCGAGCGTCGATGTGGCGGCAGGCATGCGGGTTTTCGAGAAAAGCTGTGCCATCTGCCATCAAGTCGCCGGCAAGGGGGCCAAGGTCGGGCCGAACCTGGACGGCGTCGGCAATCGCGGGCTCGACCGCTTGCTGGAGGATATCATCGACCCGAACCGCAATGTCGACCAGGCCTTCCGCTCCACAACGCTGGCGCTCAAGAACGGTCAGATCGTGAGCGGGCTGGTGCTGCGCGAAGAAGGTGAAGTTGTGATCGTGGCGGATGCTCTGGGGAAAGAAGTGCGCATCACGAAGAGTTCCATCGATGAGCGAAACGTCTCGCAACTGTCGCCGATGCCGGCAAACCTGGTGGAACAGATCCCCGAACCGGACTTCTACAATCTGCTAAGCTATCTCCTGTCGTTACGGCCGACCAAGGAGACGAAGCCAGGGCAATGATTGCGCTTGCGGAAAGCGTGAACGCGGCGGCCGCCGCGATCGCCAGCGCCGAGGCCCTGCTGATCGGCGCCGGGGCCGGCATGGGCGTCGATTCCGGCTTGCCGGACTTTCGCGGCACGCAAGGCTTCTGGCGCGCCTATCCCCCTTATCAGAAATTGGGACTCGACTTCGTCTCCCTGGCGAATCCGCGCTGGTTCGCCTCCGACCCCGCCTTGGCCTGGGGCTTCTACGGCCATCGCCTGAACCTCTACCGGGCCGCAAGGCCGCACGCCGGGTTCGAGATTTTGCTGTCGTGGGCCAGACGCATGCCGCACAGCGCGTTCGTTTTTACTTCGAACGTGGACGGTCATTTCCAACGTGCCGGCTTTGATCCCGCATGCGTGGCGGAAGTGCACGGCTCGGTGCACTGGATGCAGTGTGTCAGCCACTGTGGCGCGGGCATTTACCCGGCGGACAAATATCAAGTCTTGATTGACGAAACCAGCATGCGGGCCAGGGAACCGCTGCCTGCCTGTCCATCGTGTGGACACCTTGCACGGCCGAACATTCTCATGTTTGGCGACTGGGACTGGGACAACTCGCGAAGCGCCGAGCAGCAGGATCGCCTGGAGCTGTGGCTTCAGTCGGTATTGGGCAAACGTCTGATTATCGTGGAAT
>DASZFN010000161.1:0-21004 GCA_035939715.1 Gemmataceae bacterium
CAATATGGGGGGACGAGTGTTAGCGGTTTGTCCGCGCGCATACGAAGGACGCTCTGACCTAGGAGCCGCCTCGGTTTCTCCATGCCAGTGCCTGCCGCCCCTCAAGGCGCCGTTCGGGTCGCCGGTAGCTGGCCCAGTTCACGCAAGCGTCTTTCGTGATGATAGGCCAGTCCAAGGAAGGCCACGCCCAGCGCGGAGAGAAGCCCGGCCAGCAGCACCACCAGGACAACCATCATCGAGGTCGCGCCAATGTGGACTTGGTGTGCGTCGACGTCCTTCATGCCCTGATAGCGAATACCGAAAGCGATGGCCGTGAGTCCCAGGCCGATCATCGCTCCAGCCACCATGATTGCCCCAGAAAGTGGTCGCATTGCTAACTCCTACCTTAGAACGCTGATCGATTAAATGTTGAAGATTCAAGACAGCAACTTCACTGGTGCGTTGGGCCTACTGACCCAGCATGCGGAGGCAGCCACCAAAGACCAACAAGATGCCGGCCAGGATAATAAACAGACTACTGCAGCCACAACCGCCCCAGGGTCCGTAAGAGCCCTGAGGGTTGAAATAGCCGCCCCCGCCAAACGGTCCCATGCTCATGGAGAGTCTCCCTTGCTTCAAGCGCAGTTCAGCAGCCCCATTGCGACGTGCGCCTCTCTTTGCAACAAGCGTACCAATGCCGGCCGGTTTCAACGCGTTATGATACGACAAACCGACGTGAGAGAGTGTTTTTGAAGATTATGTGCGGTCAGCTGGGCCGTTGCATCGGAAATCAGGACCGGGCTGACAACCGTGCGCTGTAGATTTATGCCGGCGCATAGTCGGTCTTGACCTTCCCCAGCGAGATAGGAAAAGGCAGACGGCTGCCGTGGCGCGAGCACCGCCTTGCTCAGCGGGCGCTGGCACGAAAGGAGTTTTTACCCATTTTGCCCAGGTGAAATATCCGGAGGTCCAGTGGCACGTCAGGCCGTTGTCACTCAAAATCGCGTGGCGGAATAGGGGGCTGGATCGACGTGGGGCGTACGTCGGCCAAGAAGTTCAGCGACGAGCTTGCCCGTGCCAGGGGCCATGGACAGCCCAAGCATGTTGTGGCCGGCGGCGATCCAGACATTGTCAAGCGCGGGGCTCTGGCCGATGATCGGCAGGCCATCCGGAGTCATTGGCCGCCAGCCGAACCATTCCTCTTCAACGGGCGCGCAGGACGGCTCAAGCAAATACGGGCGCGCCCCTTCCCGAAGCAGATCAAGGCGGCTGCGTTTGAGCGTCGTGTCGTAGCCGGCAAATTCCATGGTCGAGCCCAGGCGGTAACCCGACAGCATTGGCGTGACTGCTACGCGATGCTCTTCAAAAATGAGCGGCACGGCCGGACAATGCCGCGGCCGCGGCATGGTGATGGAGTAGCCCTTGCCCGGCTGAATGGGAATACGGCAGCCCAGTTGACGTGCGAACGAAGGCGTCCATGCGCCGGTGGCCAGCACGAAAGCGTCCGCGCGGACTTCTTCGTGCAGTTTTTGGCCCGCTCCAGATGAGTTAGAAGTTGTCGTGACGATTGCTGTCTGGACACGCTTGCGGTCGGCTTGCAAAGCGTCCAGTGAGCAATGGAGCTTGATGGTTACGCCCAGTTTTTCCAGGACCCGTCGCCACTCAGACATGAGCTTATCCGGACGCAAGTGGGCATCGGCTGGGTAGTGCCAACCGCCCGCAAGCCCAGGCTTCAAGGCCGGCTCCTGCTGCGTCAATTCATCACTGTCGATACGCCTGGCTGGCAAATGGAATGTGTCGCGAAGTAGCTTATCGGTCTCGACATAGTGCTCCATGGCGGCCCGTGTCTGGAACACGAACAGCAGGCCGCGCTCCTGCCACTCGCACGCAATGCCTTCCTGCTTGAGCAAGTCGGGGTAAAGCAAACGCGAAGAATTCAGCAGGGCCTGGATAGCCCGGCCGGCCTCGAGCAAGAGCTCTGGCTTGCAGCGGCGTGCAAAGCGATAGAGCCAGGCCCACAATGAGGGATCAAACCGCAGCTTGATGGAGAGAGGGGAATTGGGAGTAAACAGGGCTTTGAGTGCGCTGCCTACTGCTCCCGGCGCGGCGAGCGGCAACACATGGCTTGGACAGACGAAGCCGCAGTTGCCATGCGAACAGGCGCGGCCGAACTCCCCTTGATCAATGGTCGTGACACGCCAGCCGTCGCGGGCCAGGTAATAAGCGCAGGCGGCGCCGATAACGCCGCTGCCCACCACCAGCACGTGACCGTGGCCCGCACTCATCGCTCACCCATCTGCGCCTGCTTTTGAGCGCCATCACAAAGGAGCGCTATTGTGACGGGGCGGCTCTACGCCGTGCAGGTGGCGGACGAAGAAATCCTGCAAGCGCCGGGTCCCATACGGACCGCCGTTGGAGTGCCCCATGCCGGGGATGACCAGCAGCTCAAAGTCCTTACCGGCCTTGATGAGGGCGTCCGCCAGCCGCAGCGTCGATTCGGGTGGGACATTGCTGTCCATCTCGCCGACGATAAGCAGCAGTTTGCCGCGCAGCCGCCGGGCATTATCGATGTTGGAGCTGGCGGAATAGTGCGGCCCGACGGGATAGCCCATCCATTGCTCATTCCAGGACGCCTTGTCCATGCGGTTGTCGTGGCAGCCGCACGCCGACACGGCGGCCTTGTAGAAGTCGGCATGGAAGAGCAGAGCGCCCGTGGCACTCTGGCCACCGGCCGAGGTGCCGTAGATGCCCACGCGGCTGGTGTCGTAATAGGGATATTTTTCGGCCGCTGTCTGATGCCAGAGCATGCGGTCCGGGAAGCCGGCATCCTTGAGGTCATGCCAGCACACGTCATGAAACGCCTTGGAGCGGTTGGCGGTTCCCATGCCGTCGACCTGCACGACGATGAAGCCCAGGTCAGTCAGGGAAGCGAAGCGATTGGCCGGGCTGAACGTCTTCGGTACAAAGGAGCCATGCGGGCCGGCATAGATGTGTTCGATGACCGGGTACTTTTTACCGAGGTCGAGTTGGCGCGGCCGGCAGATAATGCCCCAGATGTCTGTCTTGCCGTCCCGGCCTTTCGCGACGAATACTTCGGGCGGACGCCAGCCTTTCTCCATCAGTTCCGAGATGTCGGCCTTCTCCAATTCGCAGATCAAGGCGCCGTCGCTGACGCGGCGCAACTCATGCACGGGCGGCATGTCCACGCGCGAATAAGTGTCAATGAGATACTTCTGGTCAGGGGAATATTGCAACGTATGGTTGCCGTTGCCTTCGGTGAGCGCGACCAGGCCGCTGCCGTCGAAGTTGACGCGGTAGTAATGCATCAGGTACGGATCTTGATCGGCATTCCGGCCGCAGGCGCGGAACCAGATCTGGCGCTTCCCCTCATCGACGCGGTCGATGCCGCGAACTACATAGTTGCCCGTGGTTATCTGATTCTTCAGCTTGCCGTCTCGGGCGTCGATCAGGTAGAGATGCCTCCAGCCGTCGCGCTCGGAAGCATAAATGATCTCGCCGCTGTCGTCGAGAAAGTTTACCAGATTCAGGCTCAGGTTCTCCGTGTGGGCGGTCCAGATGAACGTCTTACTTTTCTCGTCGATCAGGTCGCGGGTCTTGCCGGTGTGGCTGTCCACCTCGATGAGGCGAAAGCGCTGATGACCCCGGTCCACCTTCTCGTAGGTGAAATGCCGCTTGTCCTTATGCCAGCGCAGCCGGGGGAAACCAAAATCGATGCGCTCTACTTCCGGCCTGACGTGCTTGCGGGTGGCGATTTCAAAGAGGTTAATCTCGAAGGTACTGAACTTGTCGCCGGGTAGCGCGTAGGGACGCGCGTGCAGCTTGGCCCGGCCGCCGCCTTTGGGCGAGGATTCGATCAAATACACTTCCTTGTCGTCGCCGGGCTCCACGCGGAAGGCGACCAGCGTCCTGGAGTCCGGCGACCACTGCACCGCGCTGTAGCCATACCCCGGTTTGCCATCCTGGCTCAGCTGAATTTCATTGCCGTCCTGCTGCGAGCGAATGAAGACGTTATCGTCCTTGACCAGCGCCAGCCATTTCTCGTCGGGGGAGCGCGGCGAAGGTTGGCCGCGCGGACCCTGCCGCTGCCCGCGGGCGCCTGCTTGGGGAGACGGCTCCGGCGCGTCAGGCCAGAGCGATTCCAGCCGCTCGAGCGGCTCGGCTCCCTCGTTGGGAGAATCGTCATCCACGGCGGCCGTCCCGGGCTTGGTGCACTTGTATGACTTGAGGTCGCATTTCCAGGCGGTCGTATTGACCTTGAACTCGATCGCCTTGCCACCGTCCACGAAGGCGACGCTATCGAAGGGCAGGCGTCCAGGATGGTATTCCGTGCCGGTGACGCTGGCGATGGCGGACGCTACGCGCTCGTGATCGAAAGCCGGCTGCCGCGTGCCATGCTCGACATCGACGAGAACAAACTGACGGTAGCCGCCGCGCAGGTCATTGCGGTACCAGAAGCTCTTGTTGTCTGGGAGCCAGTGCGGGCTGATCTTGTCCTTGTAGACGCCAGTCGGTCCAGGGACCCGCTGGGCCGGACGTTGATACGCTGCCTGCAATTCCTGCGGCGAGGGCACATATTTTTCCATCTTCGGCGCGGCAGCAGGGCGTGTTCCGGATTTCTGGACAGGCTCGGCAGCGGCGAACCATATCGGCGCCAAGAGAGCAAATGCCAGCAAAATGACAGAACGGCACAAGCGGTTGCCTTCGCGTGCGGGCATCTACGTTCCTCCCACCCCGTTTGCTATGATCGTGTTCATGAATGGGTCTATTCTAATGCATGGCAGGGGCCGGGGGCACCTTTTTGACTGGCTGCGAAGTCGAGCGTTTCTCGCGCTGGCTTTTTTGCTCGGTGTGTCGAATGTGGCCCCCGGCCAGGTGCTGGACAAGCAGAAGCTGCTGGACGCGCAGACATTCTGGGACAACCGCGACTGGGACTGGTACAAGGCCAATATCCCGTTCTTTGAATGTCCGGATGCGGACATCAATACCACGTATTACTACCGCTGGGAACTCGTCACCAAGCATATGACCTACGGAGCGCCGAACTCCGGCTACAGCTTCACGGAGTTCATCGACCGGCCGTTCTGGTCCGGTACATACGGCGCTATTAGCTGTCCTGCCGGCCACCAACTCTATGAAGTGCGCTGGCTCAAGGACAGGCGCTACGCCTGGGACTATAGCCGCTACTGGTTCAAGACTCCTGGGGCCCAGCCGCGTAGATACAGCACCTGGCTGGCGGACGCCCTCTGGGCCGTGCACCAGGTCCATCCCGATGAAGCGAGCCTCAAGCAACTCTTGCCGGATCTGCTCCGGAACTATGAGGGCTGGGAAAAAGAGCGCTTCGTGGCAGACGTCGGGTTGTTCTGGCAAACCGGCCATGATGACGGGATGGAAATCAACATCAACAGCCGGCAGACCAGGGATCGTGTGCGCGGGGCGCCGGGCTATCGGCCGACGCTCAACAGCTATCTGTGGGCCGACGCCCGGGCCATCGCGCGCATCGCCCTTCTGGCAGGCAACAAACCCCGCGCCGACGCCTTTCGCGCGAAAGCCGAGCAACTCAAGGACAACTTGCAGAGGAAACTCTGGGATCAGAAACGCGAATTCTTTCTGCAGAGATACAGGCAGAACGAAGAAGCGGACGGACACACGATCAAGGCTCTAAGCTTGACTTACGAGACAGGCCGATATGCCGGCAGCCGGCATGGGCGTGAAGAAATTGGCTATGTCCCCTGGCAGTTCAATTTGCCGGATGCGGGCTACGAGACCGCCTGGAGATATCTTTCCGACAAGGATTACTTTTTCGCCCCGTTCGGTCCGACCACGGTGGGGCGGCATGATCCGCTGTTCAAGATTGCCAAAACCTGCTGTGTGTGGAGCGGCCAATCCTGGCCGTACGCGACCACGCAGACCCTGAAGGCCCTGGCCAATCTCCTGCAAAACTATCGTCAACAATTTGTAACCAGAGCCGATTACCTCAAAGTGCTGGAGGGCTACACACGGACCCACCGCAAGGGAGACAGGCCCTACATCGCAGAAGCCGCCAATCCCGACACTGGTTCCTGGGAAGGCCACGATTCCTACAACCATAGCGAGCATTACTTTCATTCGGGCTACAACGATCTGATCATCACGGGCCTCGTAGGGCTGCGGCCGCGGGATGACGACGTCCTGGATGTGTCGCCGCTGGCTTCGGAAGACTGGGCTTACTTCGCCCTGGATGATGTGCTGTATCGCGGCCGGCATGTGAGCGTTGTCTGGGACAGAGACGGCAGGCGCTACAGTCTCGGCAAAGGGCTGCACCTTCTTGCCGATGGCAAAAAGATTGCTTCTTCGGACAAGCTGCAACCGTTGAGCGCGCCATTGCCGACCTTGACGCCGGTCGGCGAGCCGGCCCCCTTGCAGGTGAACCACGCTGTCAACAACGACCGCGCCCCTTTTCCCAAGATATCAGTCTCCTACGCCAACGCGAAGACGCCGGCAGTCAAGCTCATCGACGGCAACTGCTGGTATCACCAGTCTCCGCCGAACCGCTGGACCTGCGAGGGCTCGCCCCATGAGATCGACTGGTGTGCGGTGGACTTCGGGGGCAAACGGACGCTGAACACCGTGAAACTGTATTTCCTGGATGACGGCAGAAAAGTAGCGCCGCCGAGCAGCTTTGATTTACAGTACTGGGACGGCAACACCTGGATTACGCTGCCGGGCCAGGCGCGCACCCCGCAAAGGCCGGCTGGGCGTCGCGCCAATGTCATCCACTTTCCCCAGATTGAAACGCCGCGAATCCGGGCCGTTTTCACGCATCAGGCCGGCGCACGCACGGGCTTGACGGAGCTGGAAGCGTGGGGACCGGCGCTGCCCTGACCAGGCCAATTCGCATTGGCCAAGTTCGCAACTTGGGTTATGCTGCCCGCCTAACATGCGCCCGGTTGCCGCGCGTCTAATCAAGGAAGAAAGGACGTTGGCGTGAGCATCACTTTGGGGGAACTGGCGAAACTGGTCGAGGGCAAGGTGATCGGGGACGACAGCCTGCTGATCCATGCCGCTCGGACGTTGAAGGAAGCTGCTGCCGGCGACATCACGTTTGTCGAAGACGAAAAGCACGCCGCGCACCTGCACCATTGTCATGCTTCCGCCGCTGTCGTACCCGCCTCCATTGCGGCGAATGGTCTGCCGCTTATTCAGGTCGCGGATCCCCTGAACGCCTTCATTGTCATCGTGCGGCATATGCTCGGTCACCGGGAACCGCCGCCGCACGGCATCGACCCGCTTTCTCACGTCCACGCCCGCGCGAAAATCGGCCCCGGCGCCAGCATTCTTCCTTTCGCAACCGTGGCCGAAGACTGTGTCATTGGCGCACGCTGCCGCATTTACAGCGGTGTCGCCATCGGTGCGCGCTGCCGGCTTGGCGACGATGTGACCTTGTATCCGAACGCCGTTCTCTACGCCGGCACCATCCTGGGCAACCGCGTCACGGTTCACGCCAACGCCGTGCTCGGAGCGGACGGCTTTGGCTACCGCACGCAAAACGGCCGGCACGTCAAGGTGCCGCAGCTCGGGCATGTCGAGATCGGCGACGATTGCGAGGTCGGCGCTTGCACGACGATTGATCGCGGCACCTTTGCGGCCACGCGCGTGGGCGAAGGGACCAAGATCGATAACCTCGTGCAAATCGGCCACAACTGTCAGATCGGCCGGCATAATCTCTTCGTCAGCCAGATGGGGATTGCCGGTTCCTCGAGCACGGGTGACTACGTCGTCGTTGCCGGGCAGGCCGGCATTGTGGACCACGTGCACATCGGTGAACGAGCCATGATCGGCGCCCAGGCCGGGGTCACCAAGGAGGTGCCGCCTGGGTTACGCGTGCTCGGCTCGCCGGCTACGCCGGAACGAGAGCAGAAACGCGCCTTGATGACCATGGAACGGCTGCCGGAAATGCGCAAGGACATCCAGCGCATCAAACAGCAGCTGAGCATGTCCGATCAATGACCGGTGATTCGCTATGAGCGCGGACTTCTCCTCCCCAATCGGCTTACTGGCGGGCAGTGGCCGTTTTCCCGTGGTCTTCGCGGAGCGGGCCCGCGCCCTGGGCATCGCCGTCGTCTGCGTCGGCATTCGCCAGGAAGCGGCGCCGGAGCTCGCCGGCCTGGTGCAACGCTTCTACTGGTCGGGCGTGGCCCGCATGGGCCGGATGATCCGCTGCTTCAAACGCGAAAAAGTTGTGCGCGTCATGATGGCGGGCAAAATTCGCAAGGGCATCATGCACACCCCCTGGCGAATCATCAACCTGCTTCCCGATCTGCGCACGATCCGCTTCTGGTATCGCCGCCGCAGGGACAACCGGGATGACACCTTGCTGCTCGGCCTGATCGAGGAATTTGCCATGGAAGGCTTGCGTTTCGAGTCGGCGTTGGAATTATGCCCGGACCTGCTTGTGCCGGCGGGAGTTCTGACGCGGCGTCCGCTCAGCGCCCGCGAGGAGCGTGACATCGACTTCGGCTGGGAGCTGGCCAAGGAAATGGGGCGGCTGGATGTTGGCCAGAGCGTGGCGGTCAAGGAACGCGCCGTGCTTGCCGTCGAGGCCATTGAGGGCACCGACCGGGCCATCGCCCGCGCCGGCGAATTCTGCCGCGCCGGCGGCTTCGTGGTCGTGAAGGTTGCCAAGCCGCAGCAGGACATGCGTTTCGACGTCCCGACCGTGGGCGGCTCTACCATTGAAACCATGCGGCAAGCGGGCGGGCGCGTGCTGGCGCTGGAAGCCGGCAAGACCATAATTCTGGATCAGGACAAGACGGTTGAACTTGCCGATCGCTATGGCATCACGATCGTGGCCCGCTAGCGGTCGTCAAAAGTGCTCATTCATCTGGTCCATGGTCCGTAGTCCATAGTCCATAGCCACAGCGGTTTTTGACTATGGACCATGGACTATGGACTATGGACCAGGCTGCATGCGATATAATTCTCCAGACGACATTTACCCCATAGCTTTGCGCCGAGCCAGTGAGCGTCGGCAAAGCCTCTTCGGGCCGTGAAAGGGTCGCGCATTCATGGGCACCATGACTTTCCTGCTGCCATCGGAAGTCAGTGATGAAGCTGCCCAGGAGCTCACGCAGGCTTGCGTGGCCGGCGGCCCCGATAATATGCCCTGGCCCACGCGCGTGCAGGTTGAGTCCGGCCGGCTTACCGTGCAACGGGACGTCGATGAAAGCGGCTACTTGATGGTGCCGTGGGAGGTGGGCGGCTGCGGCCGCCTCATGACGACCACCGCCACCCTCATGGAACGGCCGCTTGCCTATCATTTGCAAATCGAGCTGGCGCGCGGCAAGGTCAATCAACTGCGTTGCCAGGCCGCCGATTGGCAGGCCGGCGGTTTGCAAGTCCCGGCCAGTCTGGACGAAGCCATCCACAAAGTGGGCGTCTTGTTCAGCCAGGCGGTAACCGAAGGCAATGGCGAGCAGAAAACCACCCAGACCCGGGCCGCGCTCGATCTTAGTCATCGTACGGCCGAGGAGCTGACGCGCCTCTACATGACGCAGGTCTTTGCCGCCCGGCACGAGCGCAGCCCGAAACTCGAGACGGAGCTGGGCTGTCGCGTAAACTGCATGGCTGCCACGCCGCAGCTCGAGCAGGTGGCGCGCTTTGCCAACAGTGTGAGCCTGCCGTTCTCCTGGAAAATGATTGAGGCGGAGGAAGGCAGTTTTCAATGCGCGCCGATCGACGCCCTGCTCGATTGGGCCGACCGGCGCGGGCTGCCGGTGACCGCAGGCCCGGTGATCGATTTCTCGGCGACGCAGCTTCCCGATTGGCTGTGGCTCTACGAGCGCGATCTGCAGAGCCTGCGTAAGTTCATGAGCAGATATCTGACGAACATGGTGAAGCGCTATCACAAGCGCATTCGCCGCTGGCAGATCACCGCTGCCGGCAATAGTTCCTCCATCCTCTCCCTGGGCGAGGAGGAGTTGCTGTGGCTGACCATCAACATGGTGCAGGCAGCCCGGCAAATTGACCCTGAGCTGGCACTCGTGGTCGGCATCAGCCAGCCCTGGGGGGAATACATGGCCATCGAGGAGCGCACGCACTCCCCCTTCGTCTTCGCCGATACCCTGGTGCGCTCGGAACTGAACCTGGCTGCCCTCGATGTGGAAATGGTCATGGGAGTCAGGCCGCGCGGCAGCTACTGTCGGGATCTGCTCGAAACCTCGCGCATGCTCGATCTTTACGCGCTTCTGGGCGTGCCGCTGCGCATCACCCTCGGCCTGCCGTCGGCGGACGCTCCGGACGCCATGGCGGATCCGGAATTACGCGTGGGCGCCGGCCACTGGCACGAGCACTATTCCCCTGCGGGACAGGCGGACTGGGCGGATACGTTTGCCGCCCTGGCAATCTGCAAGCCTTATGTCCAGGCCGTTAACTGGGCGCACCTTTGTGATGCGGACGCGCATGAATTTCCCAATTGCGGCTTGCTGGACGGGGAAGGCCTGGCCAAGCCGGCCTTGCAACAACTGCAGGCACTGCGTGACGCACACCTGCGCTAATCCCTCCAGGTGTCGCCTGCAATGAGAGTCTAAGGGAGTTTTTGTGGGAAGAATTTAACTATCTGATTTCAAAGGGCTTACGTACCTATGGGCGGTTTTCTGGTTCCGGGCTTGTGACTTAGAGCGAACTAAATAAAGGTTAGCCATGGCGAGGGATCTGGTTACAGTGCTTGAAGCGTTCGACTCTCAAATCCGTATCTTTCAGTATAGAACGCTTCGCGATAGTGGCGCCGGCTTTCTGGAAGTGGAAGAAGAGCTTGCATTGGCTTTGCCGATTTTTGAAGGGCTGAACGAGGCAGAACGCAATGCGCTTCGATCAAAGAACGGCCCAGACCTTTTTGCGAAACTGGTTACTTTCAGCGTCAGAATGGCAGCCAAGGCACTGCAGACAAAGCATGAGTCTTTCCTAACTGCCGGATTGATCGCATTGGCCGTGGACGAGGACCAACTTGATTGTCCTGACTTGTACAGGGCCTTGGCGGCTCTCTTTGACGCGGGGAACCGTATCTCGGCTCGGGCAGAAGATATCCTTCGACGGGTGTCGCGTTGCGCCACGCCGGGAAGGGCTGACGACATGATAAACGGATTTGTGTCTGGTCCGATATACATGAGGTTACTTCATTCAATGGGCATTGAACTTGTCGATATGTCAGGTGCATCGTTCTACAGGTTTCGGCGAATGTCAGAATAGTGGTGGTCAGTGGTCAGTTCGTCATTGGTCATTCGCCTTCGCGAATGACCAAGCCGCCCACGCAAGAGCATGCGATTCCGGCAGCGACTTGCCAAGATGGCCACGAACATGGCCACGGAAAACACAGAAACCCCAGGAATCACGCCAAGGCGGGCAAGATGGCCAACCTCTCTTCCCCCGGCCACCCAAGAGGGCCGCCGCAGCTTCGCCGGTGTGCGTTTGGCGGGGCGGACGGACGAACGGATGCACACAATCAATCCCTATCGCGACGTGGCGGCGTGGCGGACTGACTGGGGAGTGTCTCACGAGCTTTCGGCGCACACCGCACGGTACCCCCCACCTCCAAAAAGCTGGCAACCTGGCAAACTCAATTTTTTTTCGGACGCAACTTCCCCTACCGTGTGCCGTTACGGCGCCAACTGAGTTTGCCAACCCTGGCAAACTCAGTGGCAAACTGGCAAACTCGATGGCCGACTTGGAGCTCAGGATTCTCGCCCGCACACACCTGCCACCAAAGCTGGCGAAGCCGGGTCGTCCTGGCAACGCCGCGACAGCTCATCTAATCGGCAAAGTCCTCGCAATCGCTAATCCAGTTAATTCCGGAACACTTTCTATCCGAAGAATAGAATGGACCTCCGTGCAAAGATTCTCTGTACGCCCGGTGAGTCTGGGCGACATGGGCGGGAAAGGTGAGGAGTGCATGAGCACAAAGAAGATCTTCGCCAGTGCGCTGGCACTAGCCGTTTTTGGCGCCGTGGCCGCTCAGGCGCAAGAGCTTCTACCTGCGCCCCTCACGGCCGAACCGGCGGCGGCTTCGCCGGCGCAGGCTCCTGAAACAACGCCGCTGCCCGCCGCACAACAACCTCCCGGCAGGGTCTCCAGTTGGATCACCTACACCCGGCCGGATTGCTGCGGACCGCTGGGATGCAACGGGCCGATCGGCTATGAGCTGTTCCTGCGCAGCGGCGCCTCGCTGCCCGCCGAAGGCGCCAACTTCGGCCACACGCTGGAGACCGGCTGGGATATCGAAGGCGGGGTGCGCAGTCTATTCTTCAATCCCGCCATGGACCGCGACTGGAGCATCGATGTGAGCATCAGCAATATCCTGAACCGCGGACAGCGTTCCGATATTACGGTGCCTTACAATCTGCTGCTTACGAACTCGACCGGCGCCCTCATCACGACCACCATCCCGGTTTCGATTCGCGAATTGAACCGGACCTTTTTCAACGCCGGGCTCGGCCTGGATTGGTATTTGGTAGGCACCGCCCGCGCCTGCGATGCCCCGCGCTGGCGCGTCGGACTCGATGGCGGCGGCCGCCTGGGAACCGCCAAGGTTGAGTTCTTCCAGACCAGCCATCACACCGACACCATCGGCGGCGTCTATGTCGGCCTGCACACCGATGTGGAGGTGCCGCACGGCTGCTGCACCTTTCTGGCCGGCTTTCGCGTGGAGTGGGATTACACGTGGATGGACATCTTGCAGATTCAGAACAACAGCGACCTCATGGACGTGAACTTCCTGGCAACCGTCGGCGTCCGCTTCTAAACCAGCGTATCAGCTACATGGCACAACCAGCCCGAAGCGCGAGCGAGGGGCCCTCGCTTGCGCTTCGGGCTGGTATGCGAATCGCCCTTCACGCGGCGCGGCTTGCTTGGACAACTTGCTCTCCTTCCAGCGCGGCCAGGATGTAGCGGGCTGTCCGTTCACAAGCGCCGCTTTCGGCCACCTTCCCCGCCAGCCCGTCAAGTTCCCCCATGATCTGTTGATATTCACTCCGATTTGTCAGCCAACGTAGCACGCGCTCGCCGATGGCCTGGGCTTCGCATTGGTCGGTGAAGAACTCCGGAAATAACTCCTTGCCGGCAAGCAGGTTGACCAGGCTGATATGAGGAATTTTAAGAAAGCTCCGGGCCAGCTTCCGCACCAGCGCGTTGACGCGATAAACAACGACGGCCGGCTTCCGCCGGTAGAGCAGTTCCAGGCTCACGGAACCAGACACAGAAATGCACGCTTCCGATAGATGAATAATCTCGGCCGTTCGACCTGTCCAGGTCTCGACGAAAGGCAAGGGGTGGCCGGCGAGGTAAGCTTCCACCTGGGCGCGGTGCATGTCCCGGTAGCAGGCGACCAGAAACCGGCTCTCCGGCAGCTTGATATGTATCAACGCGGCCGCGCGCATAAGCGTAGCCAGATTGTGCTTGAGCTCCTGCGTGCGCGAGCCCGGAAGCAGCCCGATGATGCGGCCGCCGCGAGCGCGCTGGCGCTCGATAAAATTCTCATCCAACTGCTGGCGGGGCAATTCGTCGAAATACGGATGTCCCAGGTAATGCGCCTGAACGCCCCGCGCTTTGTACCACGCTTCTTCAAATGGCAGGCTGCACAGGACGTGGTCCACGTAGCGGCGCATCTTGTTGACGCGCCAGCCGGCCCAGGCCCAAAGTTGAGGCGGCACAAAATAGAAGACGGGAATCCCACGCGCCCGCGCCCGCCGCGCCAGCCACCAGTGGAACCCCGGGTAATCAATCAGCACCACGGCGTCCGGCCGTTCCTTCTGAAAATACCGGTCCGCCTGGAGAAGAAGCTTGAGAAACTTGTGGGCGGTGACAAGAACCGGGATGATAAACATCGCGGACAGGTGTGCTAGCGGAAAGAGCAGGCTGCAGCCGGCGGCCTCCATGTGCTCGCCGCCGAAGCCGACGCATTCGAGACCCGGGCTGTGTCGCCGCAAGGCGCCGATCAGGTTGGCGCCGTGGAGGTCGCCGCTCGGTTCCCCCGCCGAAAAGAAGATCCGCATGAGGCCTCCTGCCGCCTTCCCAGGCTTCGACGCAAAGAAAAAAAGGCGAAAGGACCGAACTGCCTTACGCCTATTCTGAGAAGCCGCGACAAGTTAGCAGGAAGCGGCAGCAATTCGCAAGGGCGCTTTGCCCCTGCCGCCGCTGCGGATTAGCCCTTTTGCGGGGTTTTGCGCCCTTCGCCGGGGCTGAGCCCCGGCAACGCGGTTGCATCGGCGACCTTGCGGTAGCCCAACGAATAGAGCACCTCCAGGACCTCGCTCCAGGTCGGGAAAGGCCGGCGATTATCCCGTTTGTACTGGTCCATCGCCTTCATGAAGATGATTTCTTCATCATTGTAATCGCGCTCGCAGGTTGTGGGGTCGACCTGGCGGCGGCGTTCGCCCTGATGGCGCCGCTCCCCGCCGGAGCGTCGCTCCAGGGCCACGGGGATATTGCGGTGCCGGCGGTCGTTGCCGCGGCGATCGCCGCCCCTGCGGTCCGTGACCAGCACTTCCGGAGTGGGATTGTCGTCAGTGCTCATGCTGTCTCACCTCGTTGCTTGATGGCTTCCGCGGACAAACTCCTGCCCGATGATGTGACCCGGGAGGACAAGTCAATGCAAAAACTCCACAATACAAAGCCTCCCAGCGCGAGTATAGCTTATGTATTGGCTTTGACAAACGCCGGCGCCGAAAAGTGGAACGACCTTGCGGAATATGCCTGCTGGGAGGGCTGTGCCGGCGCTGTGGCCCTCGAAAAAAATGCGGACGATTCCAGCCGAGCGACGCCCTGAAAACGACATCGCCACCCATACGGGTGGCGATGCACTGGCAAACGAAGCGTGCACGAGGTCGTGCCTAGTCTTTGTCGAATTCGACCTTTGTCACATCGACATAATTCTTGCCGTCTTTTTCGGACACCTTTCCCGTGACGCTGCCCTGCTTGGCGCCCTGGCAAATGTCGGCATGATTTTTCTTGATGTTCTTGCCGGTGAACCAGTAGACGACTTCCTTATCGCCGTCCTTCACCTTGATGACGGTGTGGCACTTTTCGCTTTCCTTGAGATCACACTTGCCACAGGTGATCGTCCCCTTGAGGGTTTTCTCTTCCTTCTTCTCTTCGGCGCGGGTGCCCACAACAAACGCGAGAACCACGGCCAGACCTAACAGCAACGACCATGCAGCCTTCATCGATGAGCCTCCCTTGAGCAGACACGAACGCGCCCGCGCATGACTACGCAGTCAAACGAACCGGGTGACGCGTGTACCTCTTGCTGGCAGTATATGAAGCTGTCCCGCCGTTAGCAATGCGCTTCATGCTGACTTTGCGCAGATTGCCGCAACGCGCGTTGACAGTGCACCGGGGCGATCTAGAATAGATGTTTTTCCCGCCAAGGCCGCTCCAATGGACGAGGCGATTCGCAAAGCCGATGTGCTCATCGAAGCCCTCAGCTACATCCGCACCTTTCGCGACAAGCTGACGGTGATCAAGCTGGGCGGCAGCGCCATGGAAGACGCCGGCGCCCTGCGCGCCACCTTGCAAGATGTCGTGTTCATGAGCACGGTCCGGCTGCGTCCCATTCTCGTGCACGGCGGCGGCAAAGCAATCGATCGGGCCATGTCGGCCGCCGGCCTGAAGCCACGCAAGGTCCAGGGACGCCGCTACACGGATGACGACACGCTGGGCATCGTGGTCCGCGAGCTCGAGACGATCAACGCTGACATCGTCAAGCAGATTCGCGCCTTGAACGGTAATGCCCTGGGGCTGACGTCGACGTCCATGCCCTGCCTATGGGGCGAGCGCCTGTCCCTTCCAGACGGCCGCGGCGCCGACATCGACCTGGGCAAGGTGGGCCGCGTCACGCGCGTGGATGCGGCTTTGCTCAACGATATGTGCGCCGCAGGCATTGTCCCGGTCATTCCTTCTTTGGCGCGCGCGGCCGACGACGGCTGGCTGAACATCAATGCCGACACCGCCGCGGCGGCCGTCGCCGCGAACCTCCGGGCGGAGAAGCTAGTCCTCTTGACGGATACGCCCGGGATCCTGCGCGATCGCCGGGACGAAGGCTCGCTCATTCGCTTCCTGGATGCGGCCGGCTGCCAGGACTTGATCTCCCAGGGCGTCATCGAGGAAGGTATGATCCCCAAGGTGGAAGCCTGCCTGGACAGCCTCAGGGCCGGCGTTCGGCAATCGCACATAATCGATGGCCGCCTGCGCCACTCCCTGCTTCTGGAAATCTACACGCACCACGGCGTCGGCACGGAGATCCGCGTAGGTCCCGCGGCCGATCCTTCTTCGCAGGCTTAAAATTCCTCGCAAGGCCATGCCATGTCCAGCACGTCGCAAGTCACGGAGTTGTTCAATCGGTTTGTCATCGGCAACTACACGCGCTATCCGGTCTGCCTGGTGCGCGGCGAAGGCTCTGCGGTCTGGGATGCCGAGGGCAAACGCTACCTGGACTTCTTTCCGGGCTGGGGCTGCGACCTGCTGGGCCACTGTCCGCCGCGCATCGTCGCGGCCGTCCGCGACCAGGTAGGCAAGCTTATCCATGTGCCGAACACCTGGTACACCGAGCCGCAGGGCCTGCTGGCCCAGGCCTTGAGCGAGCGCAGCGGTTTTCAGGCACAATGTTTCTTCTGCAACAGCGGTGCCGAGGCCATCGAGGCCGCCATCAAGCTGGCACGCCTGAACGGCCGGCCGGGCCGGTACAAGATTATCACCATGATGAACAGCTTTCACGGCCGCACCATGGGAGCCGTGACTGCCACCGGACAGCCCAAGTACCACCAGGGCATTGAGCCGCTCCTGGCCGGCTTTAACTACGCCACGTTCGGCAACCTGGATTCCGCGGCCAAGCTCGTCGACGGCGAGACATGTGCTATTCTGGTCGAGCCAATCCAGGGCGAAGGGGGCATTAACCTGCCGCCCGACGGTTATCTGGTTGGTCTGCGCGAGCTTGCCGACAAGCACAAGCTGTTCCTCATATTTGATGAAGTCCAGGCCGGCATGGGGCGCACGGGCCGCTGGTTCGCGCATCAGCACTGGCAGGTGCAGCCTGACATCATGACCCTCTCCAAGGCATTGGCCGGCGGCATCGCCTGCGGCGCCATGCTGGCACGCCGGGACGTGGCGGAAAAGCTCAAGCCAGGAACGCATGCCGCCACCTTCGGCGGCAACCCCATCGCCTGCCGTGCTGCCCTGGCCGCCGTTGAGATGATCGAAGCGGACGGCTTGCTCGCCCGGGCCGAGCAGATCGGCAACCGCTTCCGGACGCGTCTGGAGGCCATGCGGTCACGCTGCCCCTGGATTCAGGACATTCGCGTCAAGGGGGCCATGATCGGCGTGGAGCTATCGGTTGAGGGCGCGCCCATTGTCAACCAGTGCCTGGAAAATCGACTCCTCATCAACTGTACGCATGGCACAGTTCTGCGTCTGCTGCCCGCGTTAACCCTCACGGATGGGGAATTGGATGAAGGATGCGGCATTCTCGAACAGGTGTTACTCGCCCACAAGACTTAAAATTCGCTCCGGCCTCGGAGCACTTTTCTCCGGGGCACGGAGGCGAATCCCATTGGGTCTCCCATTATGCGTCACTTTCTGGACCTCGTTGATTTGAGCTCGGACGAAATTACCCATCTCCTTCGGGAGACGGCACGCCTGAAAACGGCTTCCGCCGGCGGCGACCGTACGCCGGTTCTGCAAGGACGCGTCCTTGGCCTGGTCTTTGAAAAGCCTTCGCTGCGGACGCGCGCCAGCTTTCAATCTGCCATGGCCCAGCTTGGCGGCTCGAGCGTCTTCATGACCGGCACTGAAGCAGGCCTGGGCTCCCGCGAAAGCGTGCCCGATTTCGCTCGCGTCATGAGCCAGTACGTCGATGCGGTCGTGCTGCGCACCTTCAGCCATGAAACGGTCCAGACCTTTGCGGCGCATTCAAGCTGTCCAGTGGTCAACGGTCTTTCGGACTATCATCACCCGTGCCAGGCCCTGGCGGATCTCTTCACGCTCCAGGAGGTCTTCGGCGACCTGAAGGACCGCACCATTGCCTTTATCGGCGACGGCAACAACGTGGCCCGCTCTCTGGCGGTCTGCTGCGGCAAACTCGGCGTACGGTTCATCCTGGCCGCCCCGGAAGGCTATGGCTTCGACCAGCCGTTTCTGGACATGTTCGGCAGCGTCTTGCCCCGGGAAGCACTCGTGCAAAACGGCAAGCCCGCTCACGCCGTGCAAAAGGCCGATGTCATCTACACCGACGTTTGGACAAGCATGGGACAGGAGGCCGAGCGCGAGCTGCGCCTGCAAAGCTTTTCCGGTTATCAGGTGAATGAGGCCCTTCTGCAGCTGGCGCCGGCACACGCCCGCGTCATGCACTGCTTGCCGGCGCACCGCGGCGAAGAAGTGACTGCCGGCGTCCTGGAGGGCGAGCGCAGCATTGTTTTCCAGCAGGCCGGCAACCGCCTCCACGCCCAGAAGGCGCTGCTCAAGTGGCTGCTCACCGAGGCCAAATGATCCCCGTGAGTGGTCTGTGGCCGAGGGCTGGCAATGGTTATTAGTCACTCGTTATTCGCTTGGCGAATAACGAATGACGAGTGACCAATGACCGTTACTAGTCCCGGCCACACGCTGAGGTCTTTTTCAACGCCGTGCATAATATGATTCCATGCGTGCCGATGGCCGAAGTCCTGAAGAGCTGCGTCCCCTGACTTTCCGCCGCCACTTTACGCGCCACACCCCAGGCAGCGTCCTCGTACACATGGGGGAAACCACCGTTCTCTGCACCTGCTCCCTGGAATTGTCCGTGCCGTCGTTCTTGCTGGGCAGCGGCAAGGGCTGGCTTACCGCGGAATATGCCATGCTCCCGGGCAGCACCAGTCCGCGCAAGGCCCGCGACCGCGCGGGCAAGACCGATGGCCGCAGCGTCGAAATTCAGCGTCTCATCGGCCGCAGCCTGCGGGCTGTGATCGATCTGGAAAAGCTGGGCGAGCGCACACTCTACATCGACTGCGACGTTTTGCAAGCGGACGGCGGCACACGCACCGCCTCGATTAACGGCGCCTACGTCGCGCTCCTGGACACCCTCGCGGCCAACAAAGCCTTGCTCGGACCGCCCGGTGACGTGTTAAGAGGAAGCGTTGCCGCTGTCAGCGTCGGCTTGCTGAACGACAAGGAATTGCTGGACCTGGATTACAGCGAAGACAAGGACGCCGAGGTGGACCTGAACCTGGTGATGACCGGCAGCGGTCAGTTCATCGAAGTCCAGGGCACAGGTGAGGAAGCGACGTTCAGTCGCAGCCAGCTTGATCGGCTGCTCAAACTGGGCAAGCTAGGCATCGAGAAAATAACCTATCTTCAGCGAGAGGCCCTCGGCGCACATTGGCCTCTGGACTAAACCAAACACTTCTGCTAATGTCCCGCCCCATTTGACATTTGCCTTCGTTTCTCGGCTTGCTTTTTCGTGGGCAGATGCGCCCGGCATGCAAAGATAGCCCGTTAAAGTTCACATATCGGAGGAACACATGAAGAGATTCCTGTTTGCCCTGGCAGGGCTGGCATGCCTTTGCCTCACGCGGATCGCCTTTGCCCGTGTGGAGGCGGACCCGAACAAGGAATATGCGATTAGTCCGGAGGTCGGCCCCTGGGTGGTCTCGGCAACCTGCTATGTTGGGCCCGATGCCAGCACGCTGGCCCATGAGCTGGTGTTGGAAATTCGCAGCCGCTTCGATCTACCAGCCTGGGTCTTCAACAGGGGGGATGAAGAACGCAGGCAAAGCATCGAGAACTGGCGCAAGATGCAGGAGCATCTTCCGCCCGAGCAGCGCTTGCCCTACCGCGGGCCGCGTTATCAGCCGCAATGCGCCGTTCTCATCGGCGGCTACAAGGACATCGATGCCGCGCGCCGCATGCTCGACAGGGTCCGAAAACTGCCGCCGCCTTCGGCCGACCGGCTTAAGCCCGTGCGGTCCACGTTGAGAGCGGTAGAGGGGAACCAGGGCTTGGCTCAACTGGAGGAGAGCTTCGCCAACCCTTTTGAGCTCAGTTTTGTGGCACGTAATCCGACGGTTCCCGTCGAACGCCATGCCGACAAGAATGATCCGTTCTTGAAGGAGTTGAATGCGGGCGAGACCTATAGTCTCCTGAAATGCCGAAAGCCGTGGACCCTGGTGATCGCCACGTTCCAGGGCGTCAGCATCATTGAGCCGGACACCAAAAAAGGGAGTTTTCTGACCAAGTTGCTGCCCGGCAAGGCCCCAGAAACGTTGAGCGCAAGTGCCATGAACGCGCACAACCTCGCTCAGGCATTGCGAACGAAACCACTTGGCCTGGACGCTTATGTGCTGCACATGCGCGCCGGCAGCCTGGTCACCATCGGCGGCTTCGATCGCAAGGACGATCCGCAAATGCAGACCATTCAGCAGGTGCTGGCTTCCAATCTGCAATATGGGCAAAAAGTTGCGCTCCTGGCTCAGCCCTTCGCCATTGAAGTGCCACGCCCCAAATGATGGACCGCCAAAGGCCCGCGGTGCCAGCCGCGGGCTTTTTTGTTGCGCCTGAACCAGCAATTCGGTGTCTTCATCCGCATGGCAGCCGTGGCTGAACAGCAGGTAGCCTGCCGCTAGCGCCAGAATAACCGGCCAGCCGAGCCAAAAACTCCGTCGTGGCACGGGTGCCTGCCTTTGCCCCCTTTCGTCTCGCGATGATATCTCGAAATCAGCTCGGTGGTATTCAACAAGGATGCTCATGCTAGGGTTCCCAGCAAAGGTGCAGCGGTAAGCCCCTTGCGCAATTCCAAAGCACACCAGCCCGAAGCGCCAGTTTGAAGTTGCGCTTTTACGAGAGCTAGGACCCCTGCCGGCTTGTCCGGCAGGTGAAAGAGTTCAACAGCTAGGAAAGCTGCCCCGAGTTCGCCCCGACCCCTGCCGGCTCGTCCGGCAGGTGAAGCACTTCAAGCAGACAGGCTACAGCCGACGAGGAACTCCTTCACCTGCCGGACAAGCCGGCAGGGGTC
>DASZFN010000162.1:0-2332 GCA_035939715.1 Gemmataceae bacterium
CAAACGGGTCCCCCTTGCGAGCCGGCATGCGTGCCGGCTTTTTGTTTTTGGCGCGGCCGGGAGGAGCAAACGTATCGCGGCGTGAAAATGGGACGTGCTGGAGTGGACCGTCGGGCGCGTCCGCGTGGCGCTGCTGGGAAGGGAAATGGCGTTTCCCCGCTGCATGTGAGGTTATAAGCCAACCTACAAGCCTAGAGTGACAGCGAGGAGAACGCCATGCAGTCCTTTATAGCCAAACATGCGGACAAGATCAGCGGTGTACTGTCGTGTTTCGACCGGGTCATCATGCGCGGCCATTTGCCGATGGCCAGTGTGGGATACTTCCGGGGCTGGATGCACGCCAAGAAGATCGCCTACAATCGGCGGATTCTGCAGGAGGGCTGGCGCAACTTCAAGGAGGCGGCGCCGTGGTTCGCCGCGAAGATGAAAGCACACCTGCAGAGCCTGGCAGCCCGGCACGGGCGGCTATACGACCATCTGAGGTCGCACAACGAACCGATGGAGGACAACGCCCGCGCCCTGGCCGAGCGGCACGGCATCACCCACGGTTTGGTGTGTATCTATTCCTGCCTGGAGACGTGCAGGACGTTCCGGATTCGCTATGGCCAGGAAGGGCCGGAGCTGGGCCCGGACCTGCGGGTGTGCACGGTGTTCTATAGCTACTGGATGGATCGAGCCTTCGGGTTGATGCATGTGAAGATCCAGAGTTGGTTCCCGTTCACCGTGCAGGTGTACGTCAACGGCCACGAGTGGCTGGCGCGGCAATTGGCGCGGCAGGGCATCGGCTTCACGAAGGTGGAGAACGCCTTCGTCGAGCTGACGGATGCCGCCAAGGCGCAACGGTGCTTGCCGGCCTTCTGGCAGCGCGACTGGCCGCGCTTCCTCGACGGTCTGGCACGCCAGGTCAATCCGTTCCTGGACGATTGGCTGGCGGGCCAGAACTATTACTGGGTGATCGACGAGGCGGAATGGTCCACGGATGTATTGTTTGCCGAGCGCCAGGCGCTGGCGGACTTGCGGCCGCGGCTGTGCGAGCACGCGTTCCGGTGTTTCGGGGCGGCGCAGATCATGACGTTCCTGGGACGGAAGTACCGCGAGACCTTTGCCGGCGACGTCAAGACCTACTGGCATCGGCGTGAGCCGGGTGCGGCAGTGCGGCACTGTGTGAAGCGCAACGTGCTGAAGATGTACGACAAGGCCGGCGCGGTGCTGCGCATCGAGACGGTAATCAACCAGGCCAAGGAGTTCTTCGTCCATCGCACGCTGCACAAGCAGAACGGCACGAAGGAGGTGGGTTGGTTCCCGCTGACCAAGGCGGTGGCCAACCTGTACCGGTTCGCGCAGGTGGGTCAAAGAGCCAACGAACGCTATCTGGAGGCGCTGGCGGTCGTCAACGACTGGGGCGTGGGCCAGAGGGAGTTGGAGCGGCGTTGCGCGCCGGTCGTTTATCGTGGGCGGACGCGCCGAGCCTTGCAACCCTTGGCCGGCGACGATCAGGCCCTGTTCCAGGCCGCGCTCCGCGGCGAGCACGCGCTGCGTGGCTTTCGCAACGGTGAGTTGGCGCAATTGTTATACGGGCCGAGTCCCGACGAAAGCGGGGAGCGACGCCGCCGCTGCGGACGTGTCAGCCGGCGGATCAGTCTGTTACGGGCGCATGGGCTGGTGGCCAAAATCCCGCGTTCACGGCGCTATCGAGTCACCGCGCGTGGCCAGCGCTTCATGAGCACGGCCATCCACCTGCGTACCGAGCTCTTCCCCAAGGAGTTAAGCGGACAATAAGCCTCCGCAGCTCCGCCATTTGCGCGCCCCGTTGCCGCGGCGCAACCCGTGCGCGCCGCCAACTGACGCCAACATTTGCGCGCCGATTGACAATGTTGATCTCGTATCGTTGTACGACTCGACCTTCCACAAGCTCACCCAGGTGACCGACCAGCTGGGAAACAAGACGACATTTACCTACAGCGGGACAGGCGATCTGTTGACGACGAAGGATGCTCTGAGCAATGTGACGACCCTGACCTGGTCGAGCGGTCTGTTGCAGACAGCAAAAGACCCGCTGGGCAATCTCACGACCTTCAGGCACAGTGGCCGAGCCACAACCAAAGAAGAAAATAGGGCAGGCATGAGGCGTGGGCAGGTGGTTGCGGTGCGCGCGTGGCATGCGGTCCTGGGGGGCGGGAACCAGCGGCCCCAGTTTCCCGCCCCCCAGACCCCCCACCCTCCCTCCCTCTCTCTGTTCCGCGGAGAAGTGCCCTGGGGCACGGCTGCGGGCGGAGGCCGGGCGTGTGCCAGCGCTGAATTTGCTTTGGCAATGGCCGCGTGATGAACCGCT